>CAMRVW010000129.1 GCA_947054185.1 uncultured Rikenellaceae bacterium
GCCCGGAGCCTCCGCCCAACGGAGGGCCGCACACCGCACAGCAATATATATCGCAGTTAATTAATCCCGCTCGCCCCGCACATTACCCTCCCTGCCCTCCGCATGCTCCGTTCCGCTCTCCGTCACACCAAAAATCTCACTCAGTACGCACATGACCTCGAATCCGCACCGCAGTGGGCCGACCTGCGGTCGGCCCACTCTCTCACGATGCTATTTTGCCGCCTGCACCTTATTTTTTGCCGCACTGCTTCCGCGCCCTTTACGCGAGAGCCATGGCCCCTTGTCTGACATCTTTCAGGCACAAAGCCTAAGGGCTGAAAAACGAATATCCAATAAAGATTCGCACGTCCTAAGACTGCGTAATCTTTATTGGATATTAGTACTTATTCTTCAGTTGTTCCTCAATATCTCAAAACGGGGTCCGTGACCCCTCCCCCGGAAGAGCCGCCGGAGGCAGTTTCAGCAATACAAAAACGGCAGTGCCGGCCAAATCAGCGGCACAAAAAAAGCGCGGACCCGTAAGGCCCGCGCCATGGCTGCACTACCAGCACAACCTCCAAGGTTCCAAGCAGTTACCGATTACCCTTTAATTATCGAGACACAAACACCGCATCAAGAACGAAAGTCCTATTTGCAATACCCTCATAAAGTGTCCGTCCCGAATGATGCGAAAATGCACCACACTGCAATCGGAGCCTCGGGTAAGGAAGAAATGACAGTCAATGCCTTTCTCCCTTCGCTAATAGATAAATTTTATATAAATATATTATATTTCTCATGCAACCTCATAATAAATAATAATATAATGCGAGGCCACATCGTAAGTTACCGCAATCGAACCCGAGCCAACATCTGAGACACAAATAATAACGTGCCCGACGGCATAAAGGCCCAAACCCCCAAACGGTAAGATGCCTTTCCCGCTGCCTCCGAAAATAGCTGAGACCGCTTCGACCCATTGACTCATAAACTTCAAACATTCCGAAAACATAACCTTAACAGCTTTCTGAAAATCCAAAACTTCAAAGCCAAAGAGCGACATCGTCGGATAGTGATCGTATCTCTATCCGATACAAAAGTAGTAAAAAAACTTTTCCATCCAAAACTTTTTTCATATTTTTTGTAGAATTTTTCACAAAGCAACTAAAATATATCTTTTTCTTTACATAAACCCCTTTTATACGTCTTATAAGACACATCTATAAAATAGATATTCCGACTTTATCTCTCAAAAAAATAATCTAACTTGTAACAGAGACTCAAAAAACAGGTCCAGAACCATAATAATATCCGCAAAAGTTATTAAATTAACATATCATGAAAATATTTCAACAAAACACATTCAAAATTTTTAACATATTGTAAAAAACAAACCCTATTATCTTGTTTTTCCAAAAACACCGTTTACACAGACGTAACACCCGACAGCGAGCAGATGTCCCCAAAAACCGAGCCTGAACCATACAAATTTCTCATCCGAGACTTACTTGTCATCATAAAAAATCGGCGGCACACAAAAGCGTACCGCCGAACATACCTATTATTATATAGTGTCGTTATTTGACCGAAGAAGCAAAAACCTTAATGGGACACATCATGGCAGGGAACCACATATCATTGGCACCATAGCCTGTGTTGGTGTCATAAACCAACGAACCGACCTTGGTCCCGTCATCCTTGAATGAGAACAAACCGTTGTACTTGCCGTCAGGACCATATCCCTTGACTGTCGAACACAGAAGCTCGCTCCTCTGCGAATCGTAATAAAGCGAAGTCGAGTAAAGCATCTGCCCATCAAAATTTGACTGAGTAAGGAACTGCGATTTGAGGGTCTTTTCGGTTATGTCATACTTGTACACCTCTTTGCCTGTGCCATACTCGTCTTTGGCAAAATACATCACGTTCTCGGCTGTCGAAGCCACCCAAGGCGCAGGCCTCCAAGGCATCTGCGAATATGTAATCTCTGCACCCGTCTGCAAGGTCTCCGTCTTGAGAGTCAACGGGTCTATGCGAAGCAGGTCGGCCCCGTTAGCCGCCCACACGGCACCGTCTTTGCTCTGCACGAAACCCACCTTGGCCTCACCGAGCACCACAGGCTCACTATTGACACCAAAACCATCGGCCTTGTATGCCAACGCCTTGTCGCCGCTGATGATAAAGACATAGCCGTCGGTGACAAACACATTATATGCACCCGCACCGGTACCCTTGACAACGGTCGACCCGACAGTGAACTGACCACCGTTTAGCTCAACCACATAAGCACCTGCCTTTGTGGTCAGCACACCCAACTCGGGAGATATGCCGGCAAAGGCACGCAACCCGCTCTCCGTCGAATAATCGCCCTTCAAAGCCAGATTGTTGACATTCTGCTCGGCCTTGATGAAGGTGCCGCGGTCGGCATCGAACGACGAGAAACTTACCCCGTTGTCGACATACGAGGCCACCACGTAAATAACGCCGTTCCAGTTGGCGATATACTGATCTGTCGAGGCGAAAGTATTGAAATCACCCTTGATGAAACGCTCCACGGTCGAACCGCCGAACTTGTAACGGTTCACACCGCGCATATCCTCGCCGGAACCGAAGCCGGGTTCGTTGAGAATATACACTCCGTCAGAGGTGTAAACATTTACCGACACCTCCTTTGCGATATCGCTGCCTGTGGCCGAATATTTGGCCGGTATGAGATAACCTATCTTATGGTTACCCGCCTTGGTGAGGTAAGTAAAGTCGTTACCCACGCACTCCATGTTACCGTCGACATACCACAGAATCATCTCGGGTTTCACTTCCGGCCCGTCGACCGTCACACGAAACCGTTTTTCGACACCCACAGATGACTCGATGTAAAAAAGGTTGTCTGATTTGACCGTAAGCGAACCTTTAACGTCGTCATCAGAAGTGCTTTTGCCGCATCCTGCCAACAGGAACGACGACAAACTCAGAAAAAGTAATAGTTTTTTCATCATATAAAAAATTGGTAAACCCAAACCTCTGCGCGATTTTACACCTTTCCGAAAGCACCCTCGGGTGAAACAAGCGAAACGATTTTTCAAGACCATTCTCCGCAGTCTGCAAAACCACAACGAAAAGGCAGGTCTTCTGACTTGTTCCAAACCGGCACACCTTCCCGTCTTGACGACAGTGGCAAAAGAATATCCGATTCAAAGAGGAATGATCCTCAGAACTTTACAGCAGCGGGAACTGTTGCCGACTCTCACGGCATTCCCTTTTAATTCCCCTTGCAAGATACCGAATCTTGCGGAAACCTTTTCGCCGCAAATATATGTATAAAAAATAAAACACAAAACTTTTTATAGGCCATCATCGTTTTTCCGAACAGGTCACCGCCCACATAACCGCATGCAACATATTGCCATGCAGACAGATACAGCCGTTATGTAAAAAATTATTCTCCCGGCAAAATTTGCACATTAAAAATTTACCATTACATTTGCCCACAACCACTCAACCTTAACGGCATGAAAAATCTCACCACACGCCTGCTTATCACAATAGCCATCACCGCGTTATGCGCATGCGGCAAACCAGATGAAAAAAACGACCCCGTCACCCCGCCGGACAAACGGCCCGAAAATCCCACCCCGACACCATCCACGCCGGACAAATGGCTCTCAGAGGTGCTGGAGTTCATGCCTGCCCCCGGACAATACACCAACTCATCCACATCAGACCTCAAGGCCGCGCAAATGTTGGCATGCACCCAAGAGGATGACAAGATAGTCCCCGGCAAAGGCATGGTATCGCTCGGAGGCTTCGGCGGTTACATAGTCTTCCGCTTCAGCCGCGATGTTGAAAACGGCGAGGGTCCCGACTTCGTAATACTCGGCAACGCCTTTGCCAACAGCTCCGAGCCTGGCATCGTGCAGGTGGCTTTCGACGCCAACGGCAACGGCAAACACGACCCCGACGAGGAGTGGTACGAACTGGCGGCCCCCAACCGCAAAGAAGAGGTCGAACACGAGCATTACGAGCTGACATATCACCGTCCCGACAACCTGACCCAAATATCTGACATACGATGGAGCGACAACATGGGCGGCAGCGGCATCATATCCACCTCACCCATAGCTTCGTCGCACAACCAGTGCATATATCCGTTGGCCGAATATTTCGCCGATGGCAACGTCCCCGAGTCGATAACCTTCCAAGGAGTAAAACTCAAAAACAACGGTACCACCACCAACGGCACATACTGGTATCTTCCGCCTATAGGCCCGGGATATGCCGACAATTACTCATCTGATTACCAAAGCATTATAAACAACGACTCCGACACCCGCAACAGCAACAAATTCGACATAGACGATGCCATCGACAAAAACGGCAACCCGGTGAAACTAAGCAAGATAACATTCATACGCGTCTATAACCCCATGCATCAGTGGTGCGGTATGCTCGGCGAGACCTCACCTGAAATATGCGGCGCCATCAACCTGCGATAGCATAAGGCAACACACTAAGCACCAACGAATAACGATGGAACAAACAACCAAAAACAACCGTATAGATATGGTTGATGCCTTGCGTGGGTTTGCTGTAATGGCCATCATATTGGTACACAACCTTGAACACTTCATATTCCCGGTTTACCCGACCGACTCACCCGGCTGGCTCAACACCTTAGACCAAGGGGTGCTCAACGTCACGTTCAGCCTCTTTGCAGGAAAGGCATACGCCATCTTCGCCCTGCTGTTCGGTTTTACATTCCACATACAGAACGACAACCGGAAAAAAGCCGGCAAAGACTTCGGCTATCGTTTTCTGTGGCGTCTGGTGCTGCTGGTCGGCTTTGCCACACTCAACGCCGCCTTCTTCCCCGCCGGCGACGTGCTGCTTCTGTTTGCAGTGGTGGGACCGGTGCTCTTCGTGGTCCGCAACCTGAGCGACAGGGCCATACTGATAACTGCTGTCATATTTCTGCTGCAACCGGTGGAGTGGTTTCATTACATCGCCCACCTGGCAGACCCCACCCACCTGTTACCCGACCTCAATGTGAGTCAGATGTATTCAGAGGTGGCAGAATACACAAAAGCAGGCAACTTCGCCCGTTTCATCTTGGGCAACATAACATTAGGACAGAAAGCCAGCCTGTTATGGGCTGTCGGTGCCGGCCGCTTCTTACAGACAGCCGGGCTCTTCCTTCTGGGCTTTTACTTTGGCAGAAAGCGACTGTTCGTCCCTTCGGAAAAGAGCCTTGCCACGTGGATGAAAATACTCATAGTCTCGGCCGTGGCTTTCGCACCGCTCTATGCGCTCAAAGAGCTTGTTGTTGCAAACAACGAC
>CAMRVW010000130.1 GCA_947054185.1 uncultured Rikenellaceae bacterium
CGGAGGGCCGCACACCGCACAGCAATATATAACGCAGTGACTCAATCCCGCTCACGCCGCCCATCATCTCCCCGCCCTGCCCTCCGCAGGCCCCGCGCCGCTCTCCGTCATGCAAAAGGCACATCTCTCACTCTCCCGACCCCGAATCCGCACCCCATGAGGCCGACCGCAGGTCGGCCCTCCCTCATCATGCCTTGTTGCAGCGTTGCTGTTTTGTTTCCGCATTGCTTCCCGCACCCTTCCCGCAATGGTCATGGCCCCTGTTTTGACATCATTCAGGCACTCAGCCTCAGGGCTAAAAACGGCTATATGTAATAAAGATTCGCACGTCCTAAGACTGCGTAATCTTTATTACATATAGCCGTTTTTATTCTTAGTTGTTCCTCGATATTCTCAAACCGGGGTCCGTGACCCCTCCCCCGGAAGGGCCGCCGGAGGCAGTGCCGGCAAAACAAAACGGCAGTTCCCGCCAATAACCGCCGTTCCCGCATCGCACCGGCATAGCCCCGTTGTCACGGGAATGTGAGCACGAATGTCGTCATTGCGGTTGCGGGATTGCTTTTCATGGTGATTGATCCGCCTGAGAGGCGCATTATCTGGCGGGATATGGAGAGTCCTATTCCGCTGCCGCCCTCTTTGGTTGTGAAGAAAGGTACGAATATGTGGTCGGCCTCTTCGGGGGGTATCAGGGGGCCGTTATTGCTCACCTCTATGACGACCGATTGGTCGGTGTCGCAAAATGCCCTGATGACGATGCGGCCGTCGTCGCGGTCGGAGCCTATGGCCTGCATGGCGTTCTTTATCAGGTTGATGACGACCTGATATATCAGCTTCTCGTCGGCATGTATTATAAGGTCGTCGGGTGTTATGTCGTATGTTATTGATATGCCGGGACGGGTGTTGTCGAGGAGTGCGAGGTCGACTGTGCGGCGGATGAACTTGCCGACGTAAAACAGCGACGGCTCGGGAGTGGGTATGTGGGTGAAGCGGCGGTATGACTCGACGAACGAGATGAGCCCTTTGCCGGTGTCGCTGATGGTCTCCAGGCCGCCGCGTATGCTGCTGTCGATATCCCGGTGCATGGCCAGCATGGTGTCGCTCAGCGATGTTATGGGGGTTATGGAGTTCATTATCTCGTGGGTGAGCACACGGGTGAGCCTTATCCACGAGTCGATCTCTTTTTCGTCGAGCTCGCTGTTTATGTCGTTGATGGCCAGTATGCGCACATGCCTCTCTTGGAGGGTCATCTCAGAGACGCGTATCGACAGGTTGACGGTGCCGCGCTCGTTTGCGAACGATATGTGGTGCTTTTCGCCGGGCAATATGTCGGCAATGAGAGTCTGCAGGCGGTCGTCTATGCGCGAGAGCTGCTTTATGTGGGTGAATACCGTGAGACCTAACAGCCTGAGGGCCTCGTTGTTTGTCTGAAATATGGTGCCGTTGTCGTCCACCACTATTATGCCCGTGTTTACCGAATTGATTATCAGCTCGTAATACTTCTCTTTCTGCACCGCCTCGGCCTTTACGCCAAAGAGCATGCGTGTGATGCGGTTGAGCGACTCGTTGACCATGATGTCGTAATGGTAACGTTCGCGCCCGGGGAAGCGGAAAGAGTAATCGTTGTTTTCGATGGCCTCGAGCATGAAGGCCACCTTCTTGGCGTTGCGGTTATAGAGCCTGACCAGAGACATGGCAGAGAGCAGCCATGCGGGCACGGCGGCCATGAGCCACAGCAGGTGTGATGAGAAGGCCGTGTATGTCACCGCGGCGGTTGTGCAGGCAAACACTGCCATGCGCCATAGGGGGTTGTGCCGTAAGCCTCGTGCCATTATAAACCGTAACGTTTTATCTTGTTGTAAAGAGTCTGCCGCGATATGCCCAACTGGCCGGCCACCAACGACAGGTTGCCGTTGTGTTTGGCTATGGCGCTCTTTATCATGTTGCACTCCATCTCCTCCAGGGTGGCGGCCTCCTGCCCGGGGGTGCTGTCGTCGACGGGTAAGTCGAAGTCGGCCTCGAGCAGGGTGTGCCCCTCCGATATTATGACGGCCTTTTCTATGGTGTGCTCAAGCTGGCGTATGTTGCCCGACCAGGTGTGCCTCCTCAGCTTGTCTTGCGCCCCGGGCGATATGGTGATGGAGGGCTTGCCGTAAACGGAGCGGTATTTGTCCAGGAATATCTCAGAGAGCGGCACTATGTCTTCGGGACGCCGGCGCAGAGACGGCACGTGCACGTGTATGGTGTTGATGCGATAGAGCAGGTCTTCGCGAAAGAGCCCCTCTTTGACCATGTCGTCGAGGTTGCGGTTGGTGGCGCATATAAGACGTATGTCGGTGGGTATGGGGGTGTTGCTGCCCACACGCACCACGCTCTTGCTCTGTATGGCCGTCAGCAGCTTGGCCTGCAGGTGATACGACAGGTTGCCTATCTCGTCTAAGAAGAGCGTGCCTTTGTCGGCGGCCTCGAACTTGCCGGCGCGGTCTGTGCGGGCGTCGGTGAAGGCCCCTTTGGCATGTCCGAACAGCTCGCTCTCGAAGAGCGTCTCGGTGACAGCCCCCATGTCGACGGGCACCAGGGCGTGGTTCTTACGGTTGGAGAGCATGTGTATCTCTCGTGCCAGCATCTCTTTGCCGGTGCCGTTCTCGCCCGTTATCAATATGTTGGCGTCGGTTACGGCCACCTTCTCTATCAGCGCTTTGAGCTGCTGCATGGCCTGGCTTCGGCCCCAGAACATGCCGCTTTCGGTGCGAGGCCCGGGGCGAGGGCTTTTGGCGCGACCCTTTCTGAGGTTGTAAGCGTTGGTGAGGCTCTCCAACAGTTTGGCGTTGTCCCAGGGTTTGACCACGAAGTCGGCAGCCCCCTCTTTTATACCTTTGACGGCAAGGTCTATGTCGGCATAGGCGGTGAAGAGCACCACCTCAACCCCGGGATGGGCGCCTTTTATCTCCGAGAGCCAGTACAGACCCTCGTTGCCGGTGTTTATGCCCGCCTTGAAATTCATGTCGAGTAAAACCACGTCGACACTCTCCGAGCGCAGAGCGGCCGGCAGTTTGTTGGGCGTACTTATGGTTATAACCCTGTCGAAACAGGTGGAGAGCAACATGTTTACCGCCGTGAGAATGGCCTTGTTGTCGTCGACCACCAGTATGGTGCCTTGTTTTGTCATGCTGATAATATGTTGGTGCAAAGATAAGCAAGCCTGATGCAATCGCCAAGCCTGCCTGTGATATTGTCGGGGTTTGTGCGGCGATGGCGCGGCTTTTTTCATCGGCGCGCAAACCCATCCCGCGGCCTTGACATGGCGGGCGGCTGTATGATAATTATACAACGGTGTCAAATAATTTGACACTCTTGCTTGCGACTTGTTTTCACAACACGATGATATACTGCATGTTATGCGGTTTGGCATGCTTTTGGTCCTTATACTTACGAAAACGTCAGAAAATAAATCTTAGTGAAAACGTCATAATAATGACCCGACAAGAAAACCCAATAAAGATGAGACGACTGATAATAACCGCGTTTTTGTTTTTCGGCACATCGGTGTCGCTCACGGCCCAAGACACATCGGTGTCGCTCACGGCCCAAGACACATCGGTGTCGCTCACGGCCCGAGACAGCGTGTGGACCATGGGGCGGTGCATGCGTTATGCCATAGACAACAGCGCCGGAGTCAAGCGGCAGATCTATGCCGGCGACTCCCGCAAGGCCGACCTCAATGCCGCCGCGGCCTCTTTCTTCCCCTCTATAAATGCCGGCATAGGGGCGCAGTACAGCTTCGGGCGCTCCATAGACCCCGAGACCAACGTCTATAACAACACGACCACGTTCGACAACAGTTACGGCCTCAGCCTCTCGCTGCCTCTTTTCAACGGCGGCCAGCTGGTCAACCGCTGGCGCATGGCGCGGGTCGATTACCTCTCGGGCATGAACGACGTGCAGAAAGAGAAAGACGACATAGCCATCAACACCATGCAGGCCTTTCTTGACGTGATATATTACAGCGGCACCGTAAAGCTGGCCGCCGAGCAGCTCGCAGAGAACAACCGCGTGTTGTACAAGACCCGTCGGCAAGAGGAACTTGGGATCAAAGGCAAGGCCGAGGTGGCGCAGATAGAGGCGCAGGTGGCCGCCGGCGATTACAACCTCACCCGTCAGCAAAACCTGCTCAACACGGCCATGCTCACCCTCAAGCAACACATGAATTACCCCGCCGGCGAGCCGCTTGTGATAGACACCGCCATTAACACCGTATGCTTCATGGCGCCGGTGTCGGCAGACGACATATACGATTACGCCTCGGTCAACAACCCCATAGCCGTTCAGGCCGACATGCAGTTGCAGGCATCGCAGATGAGGTATCGCATGGCCAAGGGGCAGCTGTTTCCCTCGCTCTCGTTCTCGGCAGGCATATCGACCGACTATTACAAAAACCTCAAATCGGGACAGACTCCGGCGCCCTTTGCCGGCCAGTTTAAAAACAACCGCGGCGAATATGTGGCCTTCAACCTGAGCTTTCCGCTCTTTGGCGGCCTCGACCGCATATCGGGCATGCGTAAGGCGCGCAACGACATGCACATTGCCCGTGAACGACGCACCGAGGAACTTCGCAGGTTGCAGACGGCCATAGAACAGGCCGTGCTCGACCTGGAGGGTTACGCCAAGGAGACCTTGCAGATGGAGAAGAAGGCCGCGGCCGACGAGATAGCCTATCGGGTCACCCTCCGCAAGTTTGAAGAGGGGCTGATGAGCGCCATAGACTTGCAGACAGGTGCCAACACGCTGTTGCTCTCGAGGGCCGACCTGTTGCAACGCAGGCTCATGTACCTTATGAAGTGCAAGCTGGTCGACTATTACAGGGGTCGCCCTCTGATAGACGACATAGATACGATATATTGATTGGCAAGACAACAAAAACAGACAACAATGGATATACGATTGGAAAAGAAAAAGGGTATCGGCAAAAAACATGTGCCCTATCTGGCAGGCGGCGCTTTATTGCTGCTCCTTATATGTTGGGCGGTGTTCGGCAATCACGCCTCGACGCTTAAGATAGAGGCCGGCAGGATCACCGTCGGCGATGTCACGGCCCGGGACTTCAACGACTTCGTGCGCGTGAACGGTCAGGTGCAGCCCATAACGGTGGTGCAGCTCAGTCCGCAAGAGGGCGGCATAGTGCAACAGATGGTCGTCGAGGAGGGTGCGCATGTGAGAAAGGGCGACGTGATAGTGCGTCTTTCCAACTCGGCGCTCGACTTGCAGATACTCGACGCCGAGGCCCAGCTGGCCGAGAAGC
>CAMRVW010000131.1 GCA_947054185.1 uncultured Rikenellaceae bacterium
AGAGGGTAATCTGTTTTTTATGTTAATGTCTGATTATTTGCGAAGATAAATTAATTTTTCGGTAAAAAAAATATTTGTATGAAAAATAATACTTTTTAGTCGCCTTGCCAATCTATCTTCGTAAAACACTATTTTTTAAGCTCTTTGGCAACAGTTCCCGTGCTTACGAATGCTTTATGCCAAACCGAAACACATTTTGTACCAATAATTTGTCTATGCCGGCATTTTATATACTCTTTGCAATAAGATGTTGACTGTCAGTGCAAAATTACCACATTGCATTCCAAAAATACAGGCAATTCAAAAACCTGAAACCTCTTTCGCAAATAGGGCTGAACTCGTAAGTTACAGGCAGGGATCATGTTACTGCCGGCAGCGCCTTGACCTCGGCATGGTTACACGTTGAATCTGAAGTGCATTATGTCGCCGTCCTCAACGACATACTCTTTGCCCTCGATGCCTATCTTGCCGGCTTCACGGCATGCTGCCTCCGAGCCGAGAGATGTGTAATCGGCATATTTTATCACCTCGGCCCTTATGAATCCGCGTTCGAAATCGGAGTGTATTATTCCGGCCGCCTGCGGTGCTTTGGTGCCTTTGGTGTATGTCCAGGCGCGGGTCTCGTCGGCACCTGTGGTGAAATAGGTCTCAAGGTTGAGCAGCCTGTAAGCCGCTTTTATAAGCCTGCTTACGCCCGACTCGCTCAGGCCGGCCTCTTCGAGAAACATCTGCCTCTCTTCGTAACTTTCAAGCTCGGCAATGTCAGCCTCGGTTGCGGCAGCCACTATCAGCATCTGTGCGCCCTCCTCTTTGATTGCCTCGGCCACGGCGCGTGTGTGCTCGTTGCCATTAACGGCGCTTTTCTCATCGACGTTGCAGAGGTAAAGCACGGGCTTTTCGGTCAGCAGATGCAGGTCGTATGTCAGCTTGCGGTCCTCTTTGTCAAGCGTTACAGTGCGGGCCGAGCGTCCTTGCATGAGCGCCTCTTTGTAACGCGACAGTATGTCGAATAGACGCTTGGCGTTTTTATCGCCCGTGACGGCTTGCTTCTGCACTTTCGATATGCGGCTCTCGACGGTTTCGAGGTCTTTGAGCTGCAGCTCGGTGTCTATTATCTCTTTATCGCGGACGGGGTCTATCGAGCCGTCCACATGGGTGATGTTGTCGTTCTCAAAACAGCGCAACACATGTATTATGGCATCCGTCTCGCGTATGTTGCCCAGAAACTTGTTGCCCAACCCCTCGCCTTTGGATGCGCCTTTCACCAGTCCGGCAATGTCGACAATCTCTATGGTGGTGGGTATCACTTTTTTAGGCTTGTCTATCTCGGCCAGTCGCACAAGTCGTTCATCGGGTACGGTTATCACGCCCACGTTGGGTTCTATGGTGCAAAATGGAAAGTTAGCCGCCTGAGCCTTGGCGTTAGACAGGCAGTTGAATAATGTCGACTTACCGACGTTGGGCAGGCCGACTATACCGCATTGTAGTGCCATAAAAAGAAATTTTGTGACAAAGATACGATTAAGCCGAGAGAAAAGCAAACTTGTTTGCTTTTCCGAGGTGCAGTATCTTAAAACCGACAGGTTAGCGATACGAATAAGCGAGAGCAAAAGCAAACGATAGTTTGATTTTGCCGAGCGAGAGTATCTTAAAACCGCCAGGTTAAAGATACGATTAAGCCGAGAGAAAAGCAAACGATAGTTTGATTTTGCCGGGCGAGAGTATCTTAAAACCGCCAGGTCAAAGATACGATTAAGCCGAGAGAAAAGCAAACGATAGTTTGATTTTGCCGGGCGAGAGAGCCTAAGACCGTCAGTTCAAAGGGAATGATTTCTATTTAGAAAGCAGAGCATCTTGTGATACAGAACGCCGGAACCCTATGTTATTATGGCTGCATGTCGATAAAAAACGACGTAAAAAAACAATCGAACGAAAAAAAACGTACCTTTACCCTATAAACCGAGTTAGTTATGATGCTCTCATCTGTTTTCGACCTCGACGGCGTTATCGTCGACACGGCACGCTTTCATTATCAGGCATGGCACCGTCTTGCCTCAGAGCTGGGCTTTGAGTTCGGTGCCGCTGACAACGAACGCCTCAAGGGAGTCAGCCGTATGCGCTCGCTCGATATACTCCTGGAGGTCGGTGGCCTTTCCGACCGCTTCGACGAAGAGTCTAAACGCCTTATGGCCGACCGCAAAAACCGTTGGTATCTCGACTATGTCGACCAAATGACCCCTGCCGATATACTGCCCGGTGTGCGAGAACTTATCGACGACCTTCACCGCCACGGTGTCACCGTCGCGCTCGGATCGGCCAGCCGTAACGCCGCAATAATATTGAAGCGTGTGGGTATCGTCCATCTGTTCGATGCGGTGGTCGACGGCAACGATGTCACCAATGCCAAGCCCGATCCGCAGGTGTTCCTGCTTGCTGCCGAGAGGCTGGGGGTCGCACCTGCCGACTGCGTGGTGATTGAAGACGCCGCCGCCGGCATCGAAGCGGCACACAGGGCAGGCATGCGCTCGGTGGGCATAGGGTCGCCCGAACATTTGTCGCATGCCGACGCGGTGTTGCCCAATCTTGAGGACGTTACTTATAACTATTTGAAAAACAAGCTGTATGAATAAATATATCAAAACCGACAAGTGGTGCATAATAGAAGATGAGTTCCACCCCGGACGTGTACGTGCCGGCGAGAGCCTTTTCAGCATAGGCAACGGTCATATGGGCGGACGTGCCAATTTTGAGGAGCACTTCTCTGGCGACACCCTCCCCGGAAATTACATAGGCGGCGTCTATTATCCCGACAAGACACGTGTCGGTTGGTGGAAAAACGGTTATCCCGAATATTTCGCCAAGGTGCCCAACAGCGCTTTCTGGCCCGGTGTCGATGTCGTGGTGGCGGGTGAACGCATTGACCTTGCCACATGCCGCGTGAGCGATTACCACCGCCGGCTCGACATGCACGCGGGGACCCTCTCGCGCCGTGTGTCGCTTGTCACGCCCGGCGGACGCCGCGTCATCATCGAGGCGTTGCGGTTTGTCAGCATGAGGCGCCCCGAGCTGGGAGCGCTGCGTTACAGCGTCACCCTCCCCGACAGCGATGCCGAGGTTACCGTAAGGTCATACATAGCCGCCGATGTCCGTAACGAAGATGCCAATTACGACGAGAAGTTCTGGGCCCCGGTGTCGCAAACGCCACTTTCGGTCACCATGCGCACCCTCAAAAGCGACTTTGTCGTCAGCTGGTCAATGGAAAACCGTCTCGAGGGAGCACAATTTACCGACACCGGCACCGACCTGACTCCCGCCCAAAGCGCCTCTGTCACCGTTGCCGCCGGCCGGAGCATCACCCTCTATAAGTTCGTCGGCATCGCATCATCGCTCAATCACCCTGCCGACGAGCTCCCCACGGTCTCTGCCCGTGTGGCTTGCGAGGCTGCCGACGCCGGGTTCGACACTCTCTTGCGCGAACATAAAGAGGAGTGGGCTGCCCTGTGGGATAAGGCCGATATCATAATAGACGGCGACGACGATGCCCAGCAAGGCATACGATATTGCATCTTCCAGCTCTTGCAGACATATACGGGACGCGACAGCCGTCTTAACGTCGGCCCCAAAGGTTTTACAGGCGAGAAATACGGCGGCAGTACCTATTGGGATACCGAGGCATATTGCCTGCCATTCTATATGGCCGTTGCCGGTGAAGAGGTGGCCCGTAACCTGCTCATATATCGATACAATCAGCTCGACGAGGCCATAGCCAACGCCGAAATGCTCGGCTTTAAAGACGGCGCCGCCCTTTATCCTATGGTCACCATGAACGGCAAAGAGTGCCATAACGAGTGGGAGATAACCTTTGAAGAGATACACCGCAACGGCGCAATAGCCTATGCCATATTCAATTACGTGCGTTACACCGGTAACCGCGATTATCTTGCCACCCACGGGCTCGAGGTGCTTGTCTCTATAGCCCGTTTCTGGGCGCAGAGGGTCAACTTCTCGACCGAGAAAGGGCAGTATGTCATGCTCGGGGTGACGGGGCCCAACGAGTATGAAAACAATGTCAACAACAACTGGTACACCTTGTATATGGCCCGTTGGTGCATGCGTTATGCCGCCGAGACCGCCTTGTGGGTGCGTGACAACCATCCTGACGATTACCGTCGCATCGTGTCCAAACGTCATTTCGACCACGCCGCCGAGACGGCACGATGGAACGAGATATGCGACAACCTATATCTGCCATACGACAGCGAGCGCGATATTTTCCTTCAGCAGGACGGTTATATGGACAAAGAGCAGATACTGGTCAAAGACCTGCCCGCCTCCGAGCGACCGATAAACCAGAAATGGTCGTGGGACCGCATCCTGCGCAGTTGTTTCATCAAGCAGGCCGACGTGTTGCAGGGGCTGTACTTCTTCCGTAACCATTTCGACACCGCCACAATAGAACGCAATTTCCGCTTCTATGAGGCGCGCACCGTTCATGAGTCATCACTTTCACCTTGTGTACACGCCATACTCGCAGCTGCCATAGGCGATGTCGACAAGGCCGAAGAGATGTACCTCCGTACCGCTCGTCTCGACCTCGATGATTACAACAACGAAAACCGCGAAGGCTTGCATATAACGAGCATGGCAGGGTCATGGCTCGCCGTGGTGGAGGGTTTCGGCGGCATGCGAGTCGAAAACGACCGACTCGCATTCACTCCGCGCTTACCCAAGTCGTGGCGCTCTGTCACCTTTAAGCTCCGATTCCGTGGTAAGTCCGTCATAGTCAGGGCTCACTCCGACGGGAGCGTGACGGTCGACTGAGGCGGGATGTAAGGCATGGCTTTATTGCGGCAGTTTTGTTCAGGCAGGTTTTTCCTCGCATGGCTTCCGTGGCGGCAGGTTTTTGTTGCGGCATATTGCCTGACTGCATGGTTTAGGTACCGGCAGGGCGGCCGAGTAATGAGGCCGCGACGGAACGAGCCTCGCGGTGGACAGTAAATCTCCGAGGAGGCTTTTGTTACGGAGGTTTCTGCTCCGCATGGTTTACGCACCGGCATGGCGGCTGAGGAATGAGGCCTGGGCGGAACGAGCCTCGCGGTGGACAGTAAATCTCCGAGGAGGCTTTTGTTACGGAGGTTTCTGCTCCGCATGGTTTACGTCCCGGCAGGGCGGCGAGGTACGAGCCGCAACGGGCCGAACCTCCCCCCGGGAGGCCCGTAACCCCGTTTGGTTATTATAGTTTAGTGACTTAAGCACGCAATTA
>CAMRVW010000132.1 GCA_947054185.1 uncultured Rikenellaceae bacterium
CTCCGCGGGGGGAGGGTCGGCCCGTTGCGGCCTCGTGCCTCGGCCGCCCTGCCGGCGCGGAAGTCTTGCGGAGTAAAAACTGTTAGGCATAAGAAATAGTGTGAGGTTTCGGTTTCCTCAGACCGCTGTGTGGGCCGACCTGCGGTCGGCCGCATATGGTGTGGAGTTCTGTGTCGGGATAGAGGGGAATGTGATTTTAGCGTGATGCTTGAGAGCGTGGGGACTTGCTTAGGTTGCGCTTGAAACATACTTTTGGCGTGACGGAGAGCGACCCGGAGCCTGCGGAGGGCAGGGCGTGAGGGTAATGTGCGCTTGTATCGAGCTTCAGTCACCGACCTATATATTACTCTGCGGGGTTACGGGCCTCATACTTCGGCCGCCCTGCCTGCCCAAAAAACTCCCAAAAAATCCTTCCCAAAAAACCTTCCACAAAAAAACCTCCCAAAACCCTTCCCCAAAAAAACCTCCCCAAACCCTCCCAAAACCTTCCCCAAAATATTTCCCCCCAAAAAAACTTTCCTCCCCCAAAAAAAACTCGCAAGGCCCAATCCCTGCCGCAGCGAAGCCCTGCAAGTTAAAAACTGCGTGGACGGCCCCTTAGCAAGAGCCCTGTCCCCCAGCTCTCCCGCACAAAAAAGCCTCCCCGGACACAACCGCCCGAGGAGACCATATTACGAAGAGGCCTTGCCGTCAGATGCACGGTCGACGGCACACCCTCTTTGCCGCATCAATCTTTCACACAACGCACATTTAATCCTGAAGATTTTTCTTTCGTCCTCGTCGACGGACTGTATTCTTTGGAAACCATAAAGAAATATGCCGTTTTGGGGTTGTCTGACGGCTTGTTGCACCAGTAACCGCCTGTCTCTCCGGTGTCTTCTAAATAGCCAAAGCCAAAGCCGCGTGTTCCTATGGCCGGAAACTCCAGCTTTTGAGACGCGTCTGTCTTCAAAGAGAATGTCATATACCCGTAATTGCTTGCTGTCCAGCTGCCATCCCGCCTGTAATTGCAGTTTGAGACGAGACTTTCAAATTCGTCATCGCTAGGCAGCCGGTAACCGTAAGGGCACGGGTCGTCGGTCCATACGTGGCGATTTATAGATGTGTCCCATATTCCACCCGGTATCACATCTGTGGCATCTCCGGTCGAGTTCCATGCCGCATTTATGCCCCATTGATAAAACTTGCCATGAGAGGCCGGACGCACTCCTGAAAGTTCCGACGGCAGCTTGGTGGCAAATGTCGCCCCTGTTATCGCCTGCTTGGGGTTGGCAAGGTTATATTTCATCCACTTTACATTGTCAATCTCGACAGTCTCGTGATCCTCTATATAATAACCCTTTACGCAACGTATGTTCAACCCGTTCGTCTTTCTCATGTTGTTGTTTACGGTTGGGCCGCCGTTGCTGAAAGAGAGACTGTATGCGCTGGTGCCGGTGCTGTTCGAGCTCCAGTAACCTCCGTTTTGTCCCTCAGATGTCAGCTTGCCGTATTGGTCATAATCCCGTCGGCCCACGGCAGGGAATTCCAGGTTTTTAGCTCTGTCGGCCTTCAGTATGAATGTTATGTAACCGTAATCGGTTGAGCTCCACTGGCCTGATAGTTTGGTCGTGCAGTCGTTTACCAGGGCGCTGAACTCCGCTTCTGTCGGCAACCGATATCCGTCGGGACATGGATGATTGCTCCAGTCGGCAAACGATGGCGATGACGTCTGCCATGTGCCGTTGGGAGTGGCTCCCGAGGGTGAAAGGCCCGTCGACCCCCATCCCACGTTCACGCCCCACTGATACAGTTTGCCGTGCGAATCGAGACGCACACCTGAGCACTGCGACGGCACTTTGTCTGCAAATGTCGCTCCGCCGACAGCCTGCCTCGGGGCTGAGAGGTTTGTGCGCATCCACTCTGTCGCTCCCATCTTCACCGTCTCTTTGCTCATGTCCGGTTTGTCGGTACCGGCCTCTCCCTTTACGCACCGCACATTGTACCCGTAACGTAAGTCGCTGTTGTCTAAGGTTAATAGACCATCGTCAAACCATATATTATATGCCGTTTGGTCGCTATGGAGCGATGAACTCCAATAATGTCCGCGGTTATTGGAGAACAAGGTGCCGAACTCGGTGCTGCGTTTGCCTATGGCTGGAAACTCCAGACTTTGCGACGGTGAGTTTTTAGGTACGAATGTGATGTATCCGTAAGACCCATAGTTTGTGTAAGTGGATGTACAATTGTCTATAAGCTCTTGAAATTCAGCCTGTGTTGGCAGTCTGTAACCGTCGGGACATGGCTGGTCGACCCATGAAAACGGATATATCTGATTGTTCCAACTGCTTGACGGTGTGGACTCCATGGCAACACTTCCGGTCGAATTCCATGCCACGTTGACGCCCCACTGGTAAAACTTGCCATGCGACTTGGCCAGTATGCCGGTGCATTGCGACGGTAACCGGGTTGCGAATGTTGCGCCGCCATATGCCTGCTTGGGGTTGGCAAGGTTATACCTCATCCACTCGGTGTTGCCCACGGTTACAGTTTCAAAATATTCAGGCTCATACGAGTCGTCGTCACCGCTGTTGTCGGGCTTCAGTTCAAATATGCCGTCGTTGTAAGTTATCGACGCCGTAAACCGTTCGCCTGCCGCCAGTTCGTCAATAAAATCCAACGGAAAGCTGCTGCTTGTTTGATTGCCGGATTCGTCGTTTTTCAATGCGCCCCAAAAAAAGATGTCTGTGTCGGTCATGCGCGTCGAGGGCGTCATGAAGCAGTAAAATACCGCATAACCCTCGCTGTCGCATACCGATGTAATGCTTCTGTCATACTTGACCTGCGGCACCTCTTTGTCGGTGTCGAACAGGTATGCCTTCGTCGGCAAATTGTTTATCGACACCTGCTTTATGTCTATCGTTTCCGACACATCGTCCTTTATTCTTATTATCGCATTTATGCAGTTTACCGTTATCGTCTCTTTTTGCGCCGCCGCGCCGCTTATGTCAATCACCTTTTTGCCGGTGAATACGGGTTTGTTGTCGTCATCGTCATAAGCGGTTATTGTCGCCTCTTCAAGCTCCTGTATGCCCGGTGTGGTGTCGAAATTTACCGAATTGCCGGTGTTGCATAACGCGTAAACGGTGTATGTGCCGCTTTTTATCGAGGCCTTGTAATCGGTTGTGCCGGTAAATTTCAACTTCCGGCTCAGAGTGCCGCTTTGGTCGAAAATGTAAAAAACGACATCAGATATGCTCTCTTCGAGCGACCGTGCAAGTGTCGGGCGCGCTGTGCCGAGGCTTGTGGCCGCTGCCGCATTTGAGGGTTCGGCATCTTTTATCTCCGTCACCTCAAGAGAAAAAACAACCTCTGTTGCATCAGCATTCCCGTTATCTTTCTCTTTGCTCGGGGCGCAGCTTGCCAGAATAAGCGCCAATATTATTGCCGATATCTTCATTGTCGTGTTGAATTAAATTACGGTCAGACATTTGCCGTCTGTTACAAAATTAATAAAAATAAATCAAATGTCAAACTGTCGGTTGTAAAATATCGCAAATAAGTCAATATAAATAATGATTTTATTACTATAAGACGATTTACTGTTCGTCGCTTTGTCGTTGCGGGAAAACAATTTGTTTTTCTTGATACTTTCCCATATATTTGAGACTCTGTAAGCCTATTGACCTTGATCTTTGCATACAAATATCACTGTAACAACTAAAACCCAACCGCCATGAGTTCCGTTTTTCGTCTCTCTCTTGTCATTGCTTTGTCGGTGCTTTCGGTCGCCTGCTCCAAACACGGTTCCGATGATGTTCCCACCGACAGCCTGACCCCGTTTTTTCACTCCCGCTTAGACGGGTCGACCACCGCATACGATGTCGATAGTCTTATAAAGCTCTCCGACATAGAGAGTTGCCGCAACGATGTGTGGCAGTCGTGGCGTCTGGCCCTGCGCAGTTATGACATGTCTGCGCTTATAGACCTCGAGCCGCTTGCCAATCGTCGTGTCGGCTCGTGGACTCTGCCGGCAAGCCTCGAGCCATCGGCCGTAATGAGGTATGTCTATGGCTCCAAAGGCTCTAAACCCGCCCACGGTTATCCCCTTTTCGTATATTGCCACGGTTCGGGCGCTCCCGACATGGAGTGGAACACCGGTCAGGTGCTTGCCGGGCAGTTCAACGACACCCCCTCGGCCTATTTCATACCCCGCATACCCAACACCGGAGCCTATTACCGTTGGTGGCAGCAGTCCAAGCAGTACGCCTGGGAAAAGCTGTTGCGCCTTGCGTTGGCCTCCGGCGATGTCGACCCCGACAAGATATACTTCTTCGGCATCTCTGAGGGCGGATACGGCACCCAGCGTCTGGCCTCGTTCTATGCCGATTATCTGGCCGGTGCCGGTCCCATGGCCGGCGGCGAGCCTCTCAAAAACGCCCCGGTCGAAAATTGCCGCAACATAGCCTTCTCTCTGCGCACCGGCGCTCTCGACGACGGCTTCTATCGCAACGTGCTGACGCAATATACCAAAGAGCGGTTCGACGAGCTTGAGGGTCTTAACCCCGGTGCCTTCGTCCATAATATAGAGCTTGTTACGGGCATGGGGCACGGCATCGATTACGACAAAACCACCCCCTGGCTCAGACAATATGTGCGCAACCCCCATCCCAAGAGAGTGAGCTGGGAAAACTTCGAGATGGACGGCCGTAAAAGAGAGGGCTTCTATAATATATACATAGTGAAACACCCCGACGGCGGCCGCTCGCGTGCCTATTACGACATGTCTGTCGCCGACAACGTCATAGACCTCGCCGTCAGCCTCGTGACATATACCACCACCGAGGTGCGTGACGGCATAGAGATGGCCTTTGCCCGGACATACGCTCCCGCCACCGACGGCAAGCTGCTGATATACCTCTGCCCCGAGCTTGTCGACCTCGGTCGTGAAGTCACCCTTAAGGTCAACGGCCGTCAGGTGTTCAAAGGCATGGTCACACCCAATGCCAAACACATTGTCAACAGTTGCGCGACTTTCTTCGACCCCCAAAGGCTCTATCCTGCCGCCATAGAGGTCGACCTGTCGAAGTGATGCCGGCCTTGGAGCGGTGATTGAATTTGTATTAATGCAAATCCAATCACCGTTTGTTTATGCCGAATACTTGGCTGTCGCCTTAGATACTTCGCCTCGGACAAGCAAATAAAATTTGTTTGCCTCTCGGCTTATTCGTATCTTTGACCTGGCGGTCTTAGATACTCCGCCTCGG
>CAMRVW010000133.1 GCA_947054185.1 uncultured Rikenellaceae bacterium
GAGAGTCTCAAACTCGGCTTTGGTCGGCAGGCGGTAACCCTCGGGGCATGGATGGGTGTTCCAATTAGAAGGATATGTGGACGTGTTCCACGACCCGCTCGGAGTGGCACCGCCTAACGACCCGGTGCTGTTCCAGGCCACATTGATGCCCCACTGATAGAACTTACCGTGTGACTCCGCACGAGTTCCACTGCACTGAGACGGCAGTTTGGTGGCAAAGGTGGCGCCGCCCGATGCCTGGCAAAGTGGGGTGTGATTCGGCAGGCTTTGAACTGAAAGGTTATTGGAGAGTGGTCAGGGGCTGGCAGGTTGCTTTGGCAGGATATGTTTCGGGCATGCGTGGGTATGAATGAAAAAAGGTCTTGCGTTATGATACAAGACCTTGGTATATTGCGGTTTGGTTGCGGTTATTGCTTTTGCGGTACTGATGTTTCCGATTGTTCTATGGCTGCGGGTTGGTCTGCGGGCTGTTCTATGGCGGTGTCGGGTTCGGGTTTGGGGTTTTTGAACGCGATGAGTATCACCAGGTCGGTGACGCCATAGAAGATGGATACGAAGCCGAAGAATATGAACAGTGAGGTGCGTACTGCAAACGGATTGAAGCATATGAATACTCCGCAGAGCATTACCAACACGGGTATCATCATTAGCCACTTGCTGAGGTTGTTGCGTCGGCGCACCGCGAAGATCATGAGGAACTGGCCCAAGCCCAGAAGTATGAGCATGGCTCCGAGGATAAACATGGTCATGTCGAGCATGAAGCGGTATTTTACCAGCATGATGATGCCGGCTATGATCGAAACCAGGGCTGTGAACGGTATGGACGACACGACGCGTCGTTGCGAGCGGTTGTCGTCGCTCTTCTGGCGGAAGTAACCGACCGAGGCTATGATACCGCCGAATATGAATATCACACCTATGAGCTGAAAGAGTCTCTCTTGTATGAATATAGGGAACGAGGCAGCCGACAGGCCTATGAGGATTGCGAGAATGCCGCGTCCGTAAACGCTCAGGCGAGACCTTATCTTCAGATTTTTGCTTTTTTTCTCTGTTGTTGACATTTCAGTTTGTGTTTTTGTTGAGGTTGTCTCTCAAAATGTGTGCCAAGGGGCTGTATCCCATTTGGGGTTATACGTGTATGGCCTCTTGGTGAGCCGCACCTGCCGCCTCCATGACGGCTTCGGCGAGGGTGGGGTGGGGGTGTACTGTTGAGAGTATCTGCCTTGCGGTTGTGCCCAGGCGCATGGCCAAAGTGGGCTCCATGAGCATTTCGGTGACCGTGGCGCCTATGAGGTGGGCACCAAGAAGTTTGTCGGTGGCTTTGTCGAAGATGAGTTTTACGAAGCCGTCCTTATCGCCCATTGCGGTGGCTTTGCCCGAGGCCGTGTATGGAAATTTGCCTATGCGCGTCTCTATGCCTTTGGCGACAGTGTCGCGTTCGCGCATACCCACAGAGGCGATCTCGGGAGAGGTGTATATGCATGCGGGGATGACGTCATAGTTGACAGGTTCGGGGTTTAGTCCGCAGATGGTCTCCACGCAGCATACGGCCTCGGCAGAGGCCACGTGGGCCAGGGCGGGGGTGGGTATGATGTCGCCGATGGCGTATATGCCCGGGGCGTCGGTGCGGTAATATTTATCGACCTTGATTTTGCCGCGCTCGGTGGTGAGGCCGACATTTTCAAGGCCTATGTTTTCGGTGTTGGGGGTGACACCGGCAGCGCTGAGCACCTTTTCGGCCTCGATGGTTTGGGTGCCTTTGGCCGTCGAGACGGTGACAAGGCAGCCTGTGGAGTTGGTTTCGACCTTTTCGACAGTGGCGCCGGTGAGGAACGGGAGCCTCTTTTTGCGGAACGAGCGTTCGAGGTATTTGCTCACCTCTTCATCTTCGGTGGGTACAAGTGTCGGCATGTATTCGACAACTGTGACCTTGCAGCCCATGGTGTGATAGAAGTCGGCGAGCTCCGAGCCTATGGCGCCAGAGCCTATGACCACCATGCTTGATGGCATGCGGTTGAGGGTAAGGGCCTCGCGGTAAGAGATAACCTTGTCGCCGTCGATGGGTATGCCCGGAAGCTGACGCGGACGCGAGCCTGTGGCCAGTATTATGTGTTCGGCCTGTATGGTGTCGGTTGTGCCGTCGGGGTGTGAGACCTCTATTAGTCCGTTGCCTTTGAGTGTGCCGTGGCCTTGCATGGTCTCGACCTTGTTTTTGCCGAGCAGGAATTGCACCCCTTTGCTCATGGTGGCCGACACGTCGCGGCTGCGTTGCACCACTTTGGCGAAATTGGGCGTGACGGTGCCCTCTATGTCGATGCCGAATTGGGCGGCACTGCTTATGTGTTCATAGAGGTGGGCAGAGCGCAGCAGCGCTTTGGTGGGTATGCAGCCCCAGTTGAGGCATACGCCGCCAAGTTCGGCGCGTTCTATGATGACGGTGCGTTTGCCTAACTGAGAGGCTCTTATGGCGGCAACATATCCGCCGGGGCCGCTGCCGATGATTGCGAGGTCGAATGTATTCATTTGAGTGTCGTTTTTTGTCTTTCTGTGTTGCTTCGGGCAAATTTAGGATTTATTCCGGAGATTGCAAAAAGAGTCGTGCAAGGTGTCGGTGTCTCTGTAACTGTGGAATTTCGGAGGCTTTCCGGGGCTCTTGACGGCAATATTATTGTCGGGTTCCTTAATAGTCGATATTGCGTAACTGTTTGTTGGAGCGGGGGTTGTATTTGGGGTTGAACTCGAAGCGGGGTTTTGAAGGAGTCTCTTTCTTTGCCCCCTTGGAGTATATCATGCCGTTGTTGAAGTAATAGCCGCGGTGGCCGTTGTTCTTTACCGGCAGGTGGAAGTATTCGACATCGAAAGAGATGTACATGCGTCTGGTTGAGTGCGCCCCGAGAGAGTTGAGCATATCGCTCTCGTCCGATCGGTAAAGGACATGCCAGGGGGACTCTTTGCTCACACCGCTGCCCGATGATGTGATGGCCGACTTTACCCCGTTGAGATTGCGGGAGTATTTTTCGGCCTGCTCACGGTTTCCGTTCATTTGGGCGATATAGGTCATGAGATTGAGGTATGACATGTTGAACGGCTCGTCTTCGAGGGCGCCTTTGAGCTGGCGTTCGAGGGTGGCGTAAAGTTCGGGCGAGATGCCTCGGGGGTCGATGTTTTGTTGCAGCGTGAGTGATATGCTGTCGGCATATGGCGTTTGCTCCAGCGGCTTGTATCGGTCGTCGAAGACAAAGCCGTAATAGAGGTGTCGGTAATCCTCTAAGTCGAGGGTGGGGTCGCCGTTTTTGTAACGCTCGAACAGGTGGGGATAGTAATATTCGGACGACAGGTTGAGGGTGCCCGCCTCGATACGTTTATAGTCGGGCGGGGCGGGCATTGCCGGCTCTTGTGCGAATGTCGTCAAGGCGGCCGCAGACAAGAGCATCAGCAGGTAATACTTAGATGCCATATCGGTCTATGAGTTGTGACAGTTTGGCGTTTGTGGTTTCGCCGGCGGGGCAGAGAGGGCTGCGCAGTATGTTTTTTATGATGCCTTTGTGCGACAGCGCCGCTTTGATGCCTGCCGGGTTGCCGTCGGCGAAGAGTAACTCTGTGGCTTCAAATAGCTTATAGAATGCCTCACGGGCTGTTTTGAAGTCGCCGTCGAGAGCCGAGTGGGTCATGCGGCAGAAGGTGGCGGGGAAGGCGTTGGCCGATACCGATATTGTGCCGACGCCGCCCTGTGATATCATCTGTATGGTCAGGTTGTCGTCGCCTGATATGACGGCGAAGTGGTCGGGTTTGCCGGCGATGATGTGTGCGGCTTGCGACAGGTTGCCGGAGGCCTCCTTGACACCTATGATGTTGGGGTATGCGTGTGCCAGGCGCAGTGTCGTGTCGGCGCTCATGTTGCTGCCGGTGCGACCGGGCACGTTATATACGATAAGGGGGAGGGGTGAACTTTCGGCCAGGGCGGCGAAGTGGCTGAAGATGCCCTCTTGGGTCGGTTTGTTATAGTATGGTGAGACAGAAAGAAGCGCGTCGACGCCATTGAGGTCGAGGCGGTCGAAAGCCTCTATGAGTGAGCGTGTGTTGTTGCCGCCGTGGCCGTACACTATGGGTGTGCGACCCGCTGCGCACTTGACGCAGAAACGGAGCACTTCGGCGCGTTCGGACTCGCTGAGAGTGGCGCTCTCGCCGGTGGTGCCAAGGACGACAAGATAGTCGACTCCGCCGTTTATGGTGTGTTCGATAAGGTGTTCGAGTGAATGGTAATCAATAGAATGGTCTGTGTTAAAGGGAGTTACCAATGCAACGCCGACTCCGCTGAATTTGTGTCTCATCTTGTTGTGGGGTTTAATTTTCGTGCAATATATGAAAAAATTGCGAATAAGGCATGGGTTTGGGAGTCGTTTTTGATTGGGGGTGTTTGATGAGGGGAACTTCGGTTTTTGTGGGCATAGCTGTTTTTGCGGGCACAGCCGGTTTGATTTGCGGACACTGCTGTTTTTGCGGGAGCTGCCGTTTGTGGTTTACTGGAACTGCCTCCGGCGGCCCTTCCGGGGGAGGGGTCACGGACCCCCTTTTGAGATATTGAGGACAAACTAAAGATAAAGTACAGATATACCATAAATGTGTTTCGACATACGTCTTACACATTTATGGTATATCTGTTTTTGCCCATGGGGTTTTGTGCCTGAATGATATTCAAACAGGGGCCATGGCTCTCGCGGAAAGGGTGCGGAGGCGAGGCGGCAAAAATAAGGAGCAGGACAGCAACCCCAGCCTGACGGAGAGCGGCACGGGGCCTGCGGAGGGCAAGCAGGGAAATAGATTTGCGGCTATTTAGTGCTTAAGTCACCGACCTATATATTGCTGTGCGGTGTGCGGCCCTCCGTTTGGCGGAGGCTCCGGGCCGCTCGGGACTCGTGCCTCGTCCCGGAAACAAGGAATTGATGTTTACTCCACACTTCGTGTGTCGGACATAAGGAAAAGTGTGCGGTTTCGTTTCACTCAGACCGCGGTGGGCCGACCGCAGGTCGGCCGCATCGGCGTGGAGGTCGGGGCGTGATGATGGTCGCGCGTGGTGGGTGACAAAGACGGGCGACACCTTGGATTGGTTGGGGTGCTGTACCTTTGGCGTGGAGGAGCTTCGGGCCGAGCCTGCGGGGGCAAAGCGAGGAAGTGATGGGTGGCGGGAGGAGCCTT
>CAMRVW010000134.1 GCA_947054185.1 uncultured Rikenellaceae bacterium
AACGGGGTCCGTGACCCCTCCCCCGGAAGGGCCGCCGGAGGCAGTTCCAGCAAAAACGGCAGCTGCCGTCAATCTGCCCGGGTTACAGTATGAATATCTCGTCGGCGAATATCCAGTTTTTGTATCCTTCTCCCGGGAGTCCTTTGGGAGTTATGGGGTTGGTCGCGATCACCTTTACATAGCGGGCATTGAAGTTGCCTGTTACGGTTATCTGCTTGCGTATCACCTGATTGTCACGGCCGAACGGGTTCTCGGCCTTGGCTGCGAAACGGAAGTTCTTGCCATCGTCCGATGTGTACACCGACAAAGCCTCGGGCAGATATACCCATGCTCCGATGCTCTGAGTGAAAGAGCCTGTCACGGTGGTGAAAGATGTCTTCTGCCCCAGGTCGAATATTATATCGAGGTCTTTGTTGGCAAAGCCCTGGTTGAACCCGTCGTTGAGGTCTGTCGTGCCGGTGATGCCGTCGTTGAGGGTGATATCGCCGCTGCCGGGGAACTGCTTGCCGTAAGGGGAGTTGTAAACAACCTTCTTGCCCAACCCTTTGTGTACGCCGAGCGTCAGCGATGTGGAGGCCTTGGAATATACCGAGTCGCCGCGCAATACGACGGCCTTGATGGTCACGGGCTTGGTCACCATGACGTCATGGCTGTAATGCCGAGATGTGATGTCGGGCTCGGTGCCGTCGGTGGTGTACGCTATCCGGGAGCCGTATATGTCAGAGAAGAGCTTGACACGGAAAGAGTTGCCGGCAGATGAATATTCGGGTTCGAAACGCACATATCCGGCTCCGGGGTGATAGTTTATGCCCATGGCGTCATATCGTTGCGTCTGCAGGGTGTAAAGCCTGCGCGAGAAGTCGTCCCACTTGCCAAGACGGTCGGCGCCGTCCCACAACACCTCTGAGAGGGCGGCAATGCGGGGCACGGTCATGTATTCGAAATGTTCGGGCGTAAGTATATACTCGGCCCATGTGCAGGCCTGAGCACCGAGTATGTGACGTCGGAACATGGCTGCCGAGTCGCTCTTGAAAACCTCGGGCACAGGGTCGAAACGGTAAACCTTAGATACGGGCGAGAAGCCTCCTATGGCGGTGGGCTCGCACCCGGGGGTGTCTTGATAACTGTCGAAATAGAGATACTCGCCGGGGGTCATCACCACATCATGACCCTGCGATGCCGCCTCTATGCCTCCTGCCATGCCGCGCCACGACATGACGGTGGCCTCGGGCGCTATGCCACCCTCTATTATCTCGTCCCACCCTATTATCTTGCGTCCTTTGCTCCTGACGTAACGCTCTATGCGCTTGACAAAATAGCTCTGCAATTGGTTGACGTCGGCCAGATGCTCTCTGGCCATGCGGCGTCTGCAATCGGGGCAGCTCTTCCACGGCGTCTTGTCGGCCTCGTCGCCGCCTATGTGTATGTACTCAGAGGGGAATATGTCTGTAACCTCGTCTATTATGTCTTGCATCATCCTGAAGGTCTGCTCTTTGCCTGCGCATAAGGTGGATGTGCCGCCCTTGTATCCGCCGCCCGAGAGCACGGATTGACGCTTGCCCGAGCAGCTTATCTCGGGATAAGAGGCTATGACCTCCCAGCTGTGGCCCGGCATCTCTATCTCGGGCACCACCGTGATACCGCGTTCTGCAGCATAAGCCACCACCTGTCGTGCCTCCTGCTGAGTATAGAAACCTCCGTATGTGGCCTCCTCGCCGCTCTGCATGGGTATGCCCTCACTCCAGGGACGATCGGTGCGGTCGACGTTCCAAGCCCCTATCTGGGTAAGAAGCGGATATTTCTTTATCTCAAGACGCCACCCCTGGTCGTCGGTAAGGTGCCAGTGCAAGGTGTTCATCTTGTGCATGGCCATTATATCTATGAACTTGAGCACAAAATCCTTAGGGAAGAAGTGGCGCGATACGTCCATGTGCATGCCACGCCATTTGAATGCGGGACGGTCGTCTATCACGCATCCGGGCAGGGTGTATGAGCTGCGGCCTCCTCCGGTGGGCGAGTAACACTCGGGCGGCAACATCTGCATTATAGATTGCAGAGCGTAAAAGGCGCCCGGGTAAGTGTCGCAATACACCGATATGACATCGTCGGTTATCTCAAGACGGTATGCCTCAGACATATCGAGGCTGTCGCACACGACGGTGCCGCCCTCGGATGCCTTGAACGGGTATATGTTGATGCCGCCGTCGGCAAAGCCTGCGCGCGCCTCCAGTGACAGACCTGTCGCCGTCGACAGCATGCGCGCCATCATGTCGGCATTTACGGCCGAAACGGAATCGTCTGCGGAGTAACCGACATGGCAGTCGCCGGTGAGGGTATATCTGTCGCCTTTGAGCGTCACCACGCGTTGGGGCATGGGTATTATGTCAGACGGGGAGCACTCGGGCACATGCCTGTCGCACGATATGGCGACAAGGCTCGCCAGGCATAGGGTAAGCAGAGGTTTCATCATCATTTTTAGGTATTTTTATTTGCAAATATACGAAAAAGCATCTGAAATAGTACCTTTGTAATTGTAAAAAGAGCATATCATGAGACTTTCCGACCTTGAACGCGGCCAGAGCGCCATTATATTGAAGGTTAACGGCGACAGCGATTTTCGTCGCCGCATAATAGAGATGGGTTTTGTGCGCGGCAAGAAGATAACGGTAAAGCGTGACGCCCCCATGCGCGACCCCATAGAGTATGAGATCATGGGTTACGAGGTGTCGTTACGACGTGCCGAGGCCTATAACATAGAGGTTGCGAGCCGTGCCGAGGCTTTGGACGAGGGTGTCGTATCGTCGGGCGAAGAGCCTCTCTTTCCCGATACCTTTCACGACGAGGAACCCAAGCGAGAGGCTCACAACGTAATAGAGGTGGCCTTGGTGGGCAACCCCAACAGCGGCAAGACATCGCTTTTCAACTATATGTCAGGCCTTAACGAGCATGTGGGCAACTATTCGGGCGTGACCGTCGAATCGACGAGCGCCACGGTGCGTTTCGGCGATTACAAGATAAGGTTTACCGACCTGCCCGGCACATACTCGCTGTCGGCATACTCGCCCGAGGAGAGAGTGGTGGCCGAGCACCTGAAAAGCGGACGTTTCGATGTGGTGGTCGATGTGCTTGACGGCTCCAACCTCGAGCGCAACATGTTTCTGACCACTCAGCTCATAGACATGGAGCTCAACATGGTGGCCTCGCTCAACATGTACGACGAGCTCACGGCCTCGGGCGACCGTTTCGACCACAAGGCCATGAGTCAGCTTCTCGACATACCTTTCGTGCCCACCGTGGGTAAAAAGGGACGCGGGGTGCCTCACCTGTTAGAGCAGATAGTCGAGCGTTTCAATATGCCGTCGTCGTCACGCAAGCGCGTATATGTCAATTACGGCCAGTTCATAGAGGAGCGCATATCAGACCTGTCGCAGTCTGTGAGCGAGTCGGGCGGCACAGGCAAACTGTCGCCACGCTTTGTGGCCATAAAGCTGATAGAGGGCAATCAAAGCATGCGCGACATGTTCCTCGACGATGAGCTCCTTCGCCATGCCGACAATATAAGAGCGCAGATAGAGAACGAGTATGCCGACGACATAGAGACCGTATTGGCCAATTATCGTTACGCCTTCATAAGCGGTGCCTTGAAAGAGACATACCGGAGCGCCGGACGCAAGCATTACAGGTCTGACCGCATAGACTCGGTGCTCACACACAAGGTGTGGGGCTTCCCCATATTTCTGGCCATCATGTGGCTTATATTTTACGCCACATTCTCGCTGGGGCAGTACCCGATGGACGGAATAGAATATCTGGTCGAGAGGTTACAGGCTTTCCTTGGCTCGGTAATGGCAGAGGGGGCGTTCAAAGATCTGCTCATAGGGGGCATAATAGGAGGCCTTGGAAGCGTGGTCGTCTTTCTGCCCAACATATTGTTGCTCTTTCTGTTCATATCGCTGCTTGAAGACTCGGGTTACATGGCCCGCGCCGCCTTTATCATGGACCGCGTCATGCACAAGATAGGGTTGCACGGCAAGTCGTTCATACCCCTTGTCATGGGCTTCGGATGCAACGTTCCCGCCATCATGGGCTCGCGCATAATAGAAGACCGCAAAGGGAGGATTGTGACCATGCTCATAACGCCTTTCATGTCGTGCAGTGCGCGTCTGCCGGTCTATCTTCTCATTCTCGGAGCCTTCTTTCCCGACAATGCCGGCACCTTGCTCTTCTGCATATATCTCTTGGGTGTGCTGGTGGCCATATTGACGGCCAACATATTGACCAAGGTGGTATTAAGGGGCAAGAACCATCCCTTTGTGATGGAGCTGCCTCCATATCGTACGCCGTCGGCACGTTCGACAGTACGTCACATGTGGGTCAAAGGCTCGCAGTATCTCAAGAAGATGGGCGGAGTGATACTCGTTGCCGTGGTTGTCGTGTGGGCGTTGAGCTATTATCCGTCACGTTCAGACAGTTACATGAGTCGCATAGGTCATGCCGTGGAGCCTGTCATGGCGCCATTGGGTTTTGACTGGAAGATAGGCGTGGGGCTGATGTCGGGAGTGGCGGCCAAGGAGGTGATAGTGTCGACAATGGCTGTTGTCAACAACATTGACGACGACACCGACACCGAGCGTCTGTTGTCGGCAAAGCTTCAGACCGCACGTTTTGAGAGCGGCCCCCGTAAAGGCGAGATAATATTCACCAAAGCCACGGCCCTCTCTTTCCTGACCTTTGTGTTGATATACTTCCCCTGTGTGGCTGTAATATCGGCCATAAGACGGGAGAGCGGCAGGTGGCGATGGGCTCTCTTTACGATGCTTTACACAACGGCGTTGGCCTGGTTGCTGAGTTTTGCGGTTTATAACATATTCAGTCGTCTATGAGTGATATAATTGCCATTGGCATTGTGATAATCGTTGTGGGTGTTGCCCTCTATCGGTTCATAAGGTCGTTCAAAAAAGGAAACGGTAAAAACGACGGATGCTGCGGTAACTGCGGCTGCCATTGAGCCTCGGACTGCGGTGCTGTCGTTTGGTTTGCATAACTGCCGTTTTTGGTTTGCGAGAACTGCCTCCGGCGGCCCTTCCGGGGGAGGGGTCACGGACCCCGTTTTGAGATATTGAGGACAAACTAAGGAATAAGTACGAATATCCAATAAAGATTACGCAGTCTTGGGACGTGCGAATCTTTATTGG
>CAMRVW010000135.1 GCA_947054185.1 uncultured Rikenellaceae bacterium
TTGTGGGTAAAGGTCTGCCTCTGAGCATCATAGCAGAGCTTCTGTTTTATACCACGGCGACACTGATACCGTTGGGACTGCCGCTTGCCACTCTGTTTGCAGCCATAATGACACTGGGTAATCTGGGTGAGAATTACGAGTTGCTGGCACTTAAGGCGGCAGGTATATCGCTGCCAAGGATAATTCGCCCCATAACCGTGATGGCCTGCCTTATATCGGTGGGGAGTTTTTTCGTGATGAACAATTTCGTGCCCTATTCTTACCAGAAGATGGGCAACATCCTGTTTGACATACGGCAGATGAAGCAGGAGATAGAGTTTCAGGACGGCGTGTTTTTCAATGGCATACCACATGTGAGCATACGCGTGAAAAAGCAGGACCCCAAGACCAAGCTGCTCACCGACGTGCTCATATACGACACCCGAAGCAACAACACGGTAAACACCATTGTGGCCGACTCGGGATATATAAGCCTGACAAAAGACAAGTCGCTGCTCAAAGTGAGGCTGTTCGACGGTCAGAGCTATGAGGAGAACAGAAATTACGAATGGTATGAAAGACCCAAACTGCGTCACTATGTCTTTAAATATGAGGAGATGGTGATGCCGCTGGAGGGTTTCAGCTTCAAAAGGAGCGACAGCTCGTTGTTTGGAGACGAGTCGGAGGCAAAAAACATCACAGAGTTAGGCAAAGACATTGACTCATTGCGTGTTGTGGCCGACAGAAAGATAAACGATATGGTCAAGCTGATATTCATAAACCATATCGTGCGCAACGACACTCTCGAGTATTACCGCCCCGACAGTGTTGAACTGGCAGCCGAAAAAAGTTACCATTTCATGCTCAAAGAGGCTTTCGACACCCTCTCCATAGACAAGAAAACCAACATAATGAGCAACGCGACATCGCGTTTGAACGACCTCAAATTTTTCGTCTCGGCAGAGCATGACAACGTAAGGAGTACGACCGTAAAACTGTACGGGAGCCTCTCTGACTGGCATAAGAAACTGGCTTTACCCGTCTCAATACTTATATTTTTCCTAATAGGCGCACCGCTCGGAGCCATCATACGAAAGGGCGGATTGGGCACACCGGTGGTGATATCGGTGATGTTTTTCGTGATATATTATGTCATAACCATAATGGGAGAAAGCCTTGTCAACGAGGGTGCCTGGCCTCCGATTCTGGGTATTTGGATATCGTCCATCGTGCTCTTCCCCATTGCCATATTCCTTACATACAAGTCTGCGACCGACTCGCAATTGCTTGATATGGACTCATATACCTCCGCTTTCAAAAAGTTCACGCGCATATTCTCGGGCAAAAAGAAGAAAAAGAGCCCGGAGGCAACGGCTGTGTCTGTTATTAACATAACCGGCAATCAGGAGTATGCGGGGGGTGATTCCGAAGAAAGCGGCCACGAAGAGATTGTCTCAGAAGAAAATGGGGAGCATATTTCTGAAAATCAGGATGATGTGGCCGAGGATGCCGGGGATGCTTCCGAAGAAAGTGTGCATGAGGAGACTGTTTCAGAAGAAAACGGGGAGCTTATTTTTGAGCATCAAGATGATGGGGGCGAGGATGCCGGGGATACTTCTGAAGGAAATGTGCACGAGGAGACTGTTGCGGGGGAGGATGGCGAGCATATTTCTGAGCATCAGGATGATGGAGTCGAAGATGCCGGGGCTGTTTCTGAAGAAAGTGTGCGCGAAGAGATTGTTGCGGGGGAGAATGTTTCAGAAGATGCTTATTACGAGCATATTGACAGTTCCGACGCACAAAGCATCGAACAGACCGATATAGACGACGTATATAATGACGGTGAGCATAAATGGCGTGAAGATGAGCCTGTTATGTTTATCGGTAATACGGACATGGGCGATGACGGTCAAGCTGACACCAATGACAACAACTGGCACGAAGATGAGCTTGTGGTGTTTGCCGATGAGATTGACTTCGAGGGCAACCAAAACGATACCGAGCAGGGCGATAAGGGGTGGCGTGCAGATGAACCCGTCGTGTTTGACCAGAGCGAGAGCATAGGTCGCGAGCAACCATCGGAACATCGTTACGACCGTCAATGGCACATAAACGAGTGGCTTCACAACGAAGAGTTGCGCAAAGAGGAGCACATCAACAACGGATACTTCTTTGACGGAGGTGAGATTCCGGAATATGTAACCGAATGGTATATAAACGATTCGTTCACCAATAACAACCAGTTAAACGACTATAAGCCTGATGATTACACCCAAGACAAGTGGTATGACTGACAGGCTGTACCCGGAGTGTGTTTTTCGGGTAATGAATTGAAAAACAGTATTGTATGGAAACAAAAAAAGGCCTCAGCACCATAGAGGAGGCGATAGAAGAGATAAAGGCGGGTCGCATTGTCATTGTCGTTGACGATGAAGACCGTGAGAATGAGGGCGACTTCATTGCGGCGGCGGCAACGGTGACAGAGGAGATGGTCAACTTCATGACCCAGCACGGCCGCGGCTTGCTTTGTGCGCCGTTGACACGCGAGCGCTGCCAACAACTGAAACTCGACCTTATGGTGGGGGAAAACACATCGCTCCACTCCACCCCGTTCACCGTGTCGGTCGACCTTCTGACGCAGGGCTGCACCACGGGCATATCGGTTGCCGACCGCACCAAGACGTTGCGAGCGTTGGTCGACCGCAACACCAAACCCGAAGATCTGGGGCGTCCGGGTCATATATTCCCGCTCATGGCTCAAGACAAAGGTGTGCTCAGGCGTCCGGGCCATACGGAAGCGGTTGTCGACCTTACCAAAATGGCGGGGCTCGAACCCGGAGGTGTGCTCATAGAGATAATGAATCCCGACGGCACCATGGCGCGGTTGCCGCAGTTGTTCGAGATTGCCGAAAAATGGGGATTCAAGATAATATCTATAGCTGATCTTATAAGGTATCGTCTTGCTCGTGAGACACTTGTGCGCAAAGGAGTGACAGCAGAGCTGCCCACCCGATTCGGCACATTCAAGGCGGTGCCGTTTTTACAGGTAAACGGCGACATAGAGCACATAGCTTTAGTGAAGGGCCAATGGAGCGAGGACGAGCCGGTGTTGGTGAGGATGCACTCGTCGTGTCTTACGGGCGATGTGTTCGGATCGAGCCGTTGCGACTGCGGCGACCAGTTGCAGGAGTCGATGCGCATGATAGAGAAAGAGGGCAAGGGCGTGATTGTTTACCTGAGCCAGGAGGGTCGCGGCATCGGCCTTATGAACAAACTGCATGCCTATAAACTGCAAGAGGAGGGGTTAGACACGGTGGAGGCCAATGTGAAACTCGGCTTCGCCCCCGACGAACGCGATTACGGAGTGGGTGCCACCATATTGCGTGAGCTTGGCGTACGCAACATACGTCTTCTGACCAACAACCCGCAAAAACGCGCAGCGTTGGAGGGATACGGACTCAAAATAGTGGAGAACATACCTATTATAATACAGCCCAACCGCCACAACCTGCACTATCTCGAAACCAAAGAGAGGGTCATGGGCCACACGTTGGGGCTGATCAAGGAAGATTGAGTTCGTGGGGGACTCCGCGACATTGGGCGCCGGGATGCCCATCATAATAAACCCAACTGCCACATTGTCACTATCTTAAGGCAAAAAAATAATGACGTTGCAGACGTTGGAGTTGACGAAAGGATATTGAGTTTGATTACACTGACATTGACACTGCCACCCGAGGAGGCGGCATCGCACGAGAGGATAGAGCGGGCGGCATCAGATGCGGCGCACATATCGCGTGGAAGCATCGGTGCCGTGCGTGTTGTGCGTCGTTCGATAGATGCGCGCAAAGGACGTGTGAGCATAAACATAGGCGTTGAGCTTTACACTGTCGACGAGGTGGTGCCCAAGGCTGCGGAGCGTCAGTGGGGCGATGTGTCGTGCGGGCGTCAGGTGGTGATAGTGGGTGCGGGCCCGGCGGGTCTGTTTGCCGCCCTCAGGCTCATAGAGCGCGGTGTGTGTCCCGTGATAGTGGAGCGCGGACGCCAGGTGTCGGCAAGGAAGCGCGACATTGCCGCCTTGAACCGCAACTTGCGATTGGATGCCGACTCCAATTACTGCTTCGGCGAGGGCGGAGCGGGCACATTCTCGGACGGCAAGTTGTTCACACGCTCAAAGAAACGCGGCGATTACCGCAAGATATTGGAAATATTGCATCAGCACGGTGCAGCCGACGAGATACTCTTCGAGAGCCATCCCCACATAGGCACCGACAAGCTGCCGCGCATAATAACAGCCATACGCACCACCATAGAGGCGGCAGGAGGCAAGGTGCTGACAGGGTGCAGGGCCACGGGGCTTATAAGAGACAGAGGCGGCGTGGTGCGTGGCGTCGAGACCTCCGCAGGCGAACGCATAGAGGGCGAGGCCGTGATATTGGCAACGGGACACTCGGCACGCGATATTTACAAGATGCTCCACAACGAGGGGGTACTGCTTGAGGCCAAGCCTTTTGCGATGGGCGTGAGGGTCGAGCATCCGCAAGAGCTGATAGACCGCATACAATATAAGGCGGCGCGCGGGCCATGGTTGCCGGCGGCGGCCTATTCGCTGACGGTGCAGGCCGAGGGGCGCGGCGTCTATTCGTTTTGCATGTGTCCGGGCGGCTTTATCGTACCTGCGGCCACCGACGAGGGGCAGAGCGTCGTGAACGGCATGTCGCCGTCGGGACGTAACTCGCACTTCGCCAACTCGGGGATAGTGACCGAGGTGAGACTCGACGATGTGGCTCCATATATGGAAGAGCATGGTGTGCTTGCGGGGCTGCATTATCAGTCGTTGCTCGAACGTTCGGCCTTTGAGGAGGCATCGGGAGGAGTGAGCGCGCCGGCACAGAGGCTCACCGATTTCATCAAAGGCAAGGCGTCGCAGTCGTTGCCCGAATGCTCTTTCAACCCGGGAATAACACCGTCGGTGATGAGGGAGTGGATGCCACAAAGCATATATCGCCCTTTGGCTGAGGGTTTTAAAATGTTCGACAGCAAGATGAAAGGCTTCGTCACGCAAGAGGCCGTCGTGGTCGGTGTGGAGTCGCGCACATCATCACCGGTGCGCATACCGCGCGATGCCGACACTTTGGAGCACCCCGCAACCAAGGGGTTGTATCCCGCAGGCGAGGGTGCCGGTTATGCCGGAGGGATACTATCGGCGGCGAT
>CAMRVW010000136.1 GCA_947054185.1 uncultured Rikenellaceae bacterium
AAGAGGCCTTCGGAAAAGATATGGTCATCTCCGACGCCAAATCAAAGGTCAAAGTGGTGGTTGCAACCACCGACGAGGAGTTTGTCATAGCATCAGACACCTATCGTCTGCTGACCAGGTAAGTGTCGCCGGCCGATGATATATCGCCACAGAGTGCCGGAATATGCAAGTGCCTTGCGAGAAATTAAGGTTACGGCTTGCATTACGGCATGCCGGAAATAAAGCAGACACTTTACATGTTATCGGCTTAGAGTCATGCCACACAAGGCATGACTTTTTTATTTTACCTGTTTGAAGGGAAAGCAGCATCTTTTGATTCTGACGGATAGGGCAGGGCGGTCGGCTTCTTTAAAGCGATAAGTCTGTCTGGCGCGGGGACTTTTTTATGAGCGCCGCATATAATAAAGAGTAAAAAGTTTTTATTTTATATGGTTTTTGCTATATTTGCATAGCAAATAACAAAAAGCAGTATAATGATCAGTAATCTTAACGAGCTTGTCAGCACCGCATCCGGTCGGCCGACAAAGCGTCTTGTGGCGGCTTACGCCAATGACTCGCACACCATAAAGGCGTGTGCCGATGCTGTGACACAGGGTGTCGTCACGGCAACACTTGTCGGTGACAAAGACATCATAGGGCAGATATGCAGCCAAAACGGCATAGACATGAATATGTTCGATATCGTCGACGAGAAAAACGACCTTCAGGCCGTTGCCACCGCCGTGTCGTTGGTCGCTTCGGGCAAGGGCGACATGCTGATGAAAGGGCTTGTCTCAACCGACAAATACATGAGAGGCATACTCTCTAAAGATGCGGGGCTTGTGCCGCCCAAAGGCATACTCAGCCATGTCTCGGTCATCGACGTGGCAAGGCTCAACCGTCTTTTGACAGTCAGCGACGTGGCGGTCATCCCCGCCCCCGACCTTGGCGCCAAACGGGCGATGATAGGGTATTGCGCCTCGGTTGCCGCCCGTCTCGGGTGCGACAAACCCCGCGTGGCCCTGATAGCCCCGAGCGAGCAGGTGTTGCCGGCCATACCGTCAAGTGCAGAGGCGGCCATACTATGCAAGATGGGCGACAGGGGCCAGCTTCCCGGCAATGCCATTGTTGACGGGCCGCTGGCTCTCGATGTGGCCATCGACAGCGAGTCGGCCTCGGTCAAAGGGCTCTCCGGCGAGGTGGCCGGCAAGGCAGACTGTCTTATATTCCCCAACATAGAGTCGGCAAATGTCTTCTTCAAGAGCTGCACCAAGCTGGCAGGTGCCGAGGTTGCCGCAATCGTCGTCGGTGCCAAGGTGCCGTGTGTGCTCACATCTCGCGGCGACAGCGAGAAGACCAAGCTGTGCTCCATCGCGCTTGCCGCACTTATGGCTTAAGGGAGGGGGTGTCTTATGAAAACGCCATTGATTCTTGCTGTCAACCCAGGGTCGACAAGCACAAAAATAGCCCTCACACGCGGTGTGGAGCCTCTTTTCGAGAAAAACATACAACACTCTCCGCTCGAGCTGAAACAGTTCGCCACCATCAACGACCAGTTCGATTTCCGTTGTTCCCTGGTGTATGAGGCTATCGCCGAGGCGGGCATAGAACTTTCCGATATCGACATGGTGATAGGCCGTGGAGGTCTTGTCCGTCCCATCGAGTCGGGCGTCTATCTGGTCAACGAGGCCATGATAGCCGACCTTCAGATAGGCATCATGGGGCAACACGCCTGCAACCTCGGCGGCATCATCGCACGGGCCATCGCCGACAGAATATCGGTCAAGGCATACATCGCCGACCCTGTTGTTGTCGATGAAATGAGCGATGTGGCCCATGTGGGCGGTCACCCGTTGGCACCCCGTTACTCTATCTTCCACGCACTCAATCACAAAGCTGTTGGCAGACGCTATGCCCGCGAAAAGGGCGCAGGTTATGACACCCTCAACCTTATTGTCGCGCACCTTGGCGGAGGCGTCTCTGTCGGGGCTCACGTGCACGGACGCATCATAGACGTCAATAACGCCTTGGTGGGGGAGGGGCCTTTCGCCGTCGACCGCAGCGGCACCATGTCGGCCGGCACCCTCGTCGACATGTGCTTTTCGGGCAATTACCAAGAGAAAGAGATACGCCGTTTCATCTGCGGTGCCGGCGGTGTTGTCGGCCACCTGGGCCACGGCGACATGCGCAAAGCCGTTGACGACGCACTTTCCGGCGACGGTAAGAGCGCCCTTATAGTCGATGCGTTTGCCTATAATGTCTCCAAGGCCATAGGCTCTTCTGCCGTGGTGTGCAAAGGCAAGGTCGACGCCATCATACTCACCGGCGGCATAGCTTACAGCAGCCATATATGCGACAAAATAAAAGAGTCGGTGTCGTTCATTGCCCCTGTGACCGTCTATGGCGGTGAAAACGAGATGCTGTCACTGGCAGAAAACGCCTTGATGGCGTGGCAGGGTCGCACAGAGGTCAAGTATTACGGTTTCTAAGACTGATAATCTTTAACTTATGGCGTCCCATACGGAGATAAGATATGGCTTCGTATGTGGCGCCTTAGGTGTAAAATCGGTTGAGCCGTAACATAAATTGCGATAAAATTTTTATTTTCCGATTATTTTTATTAAGTTTGGAAGATAAAACGGATAATTTTAGTACTACAAAATAACAACAAAAATGAGCAATCCAAAATTCCCCGCCGGCGTCATCACCGGCAAAGCAGTTCAGGACCTTTTCGCTTATGCCAAAGAGCACGGTTTTGCAATACCGGCAGTCAATGTCACCGGCACCGACACCGTAAACGCCGTTCTTGAGACAGCCGCTGCGGTCGGCAGCCCCGTTATCATACAGCTATCTAACGGCGGCGCATCTTTCTATGCAGGCAAGAGCCTCTCTAACGATGGTCAGAAGGCAGCCATTCTGGGTGCGGTGTCATGCGCACACCATGTCAACACCGTTGCGACAGCTTACGGCGTACCCGTTATCCTTCACACCGACCATGCCGCTAAAAAGCTCCTTCCCTGGATAGACGGCTTGCTCGACGCCAGCGAAGAGCACTTTGCCAAAACAGGCAAGCCCCTCTTCAGCTCGCACATGCTCGACCTCTCTGAAGAGCCCCTGCATGAAAATATAGATATCTGCAAAAAATACCTGGCCCGCATGAGCAAAATGGGCATGACCCTTGAGATAGAGTTGGGTATTACCGGCGGTGAGGAAGACGGTGTGGACAACACTCATGTCGACTCATCAAAACTTTACACCCAGCCCGAAGATGTCGATTACGCATACACCGAGTTGAGCACCATCAGCCCCAACTTTACCATCGCGGCATCATTCGGCAACGTGCACGGCGTTTACAAACCCGGCAACGTGGTGTTGAGCCCTGAGATACTCAAAAACTCTCAGGAGTATATTCAGAAAAAGCACAACACCGGCCCCAAACCCGTCAACTTCGTCTTCCACGGCGGTTCAGGCTCGGAGCCCGAAAAGATACAGGAGGCCATCAGCTATGGTGTCATCAAAATGAACCTCGACACGGACATGCAGTGGGCTTTCTGGAACGGTATCCGCAAATATTATGTTGCCAAAGAGGCCTATCTCCAGGCACAGTTGGGCAATCCCGAAGGTCCCGACGCTCCCAACAAGAAGTATTACGATCCCCGCGCATGGCTGCGTAAGGGCGAAGAGTCTATCGTTGAGCGTCTTAAGATCTCTTACAACGACCTCAATGCCAATGACGCTTTGAACAAATAAATTGGAAAAGCCCTCTTTATGGGGGCTTTTTTTGTTTTGCAATAAAAGGCTAATGCCTTTAAAATTAAGATATTATGAAAGAAGCGGTCGCAATTTTATGTGCCGGCGGGCCTGCTCCCGGCATCAACACGGTCATAAGCTCCGTAACCAAAATATTCACCAACAACGGTTACACTGTCATAGGTCTCAACGGCGGTTACAAGAGCCTCTTCGCCGATGAACCCGATTTTACCTATCTCGACTTCGACATCGCCGACAACATATATTCGCGCGGTGGTTCGGCATTGGTGATGAGCCGTTACAAACCTGCCGACAAAGAGTTCCGTCCCGACTTTTTCGAGCGTTACAATGTCAAACTCTTGGTTACCATAGGCGGCGACGACACGGCCTCGACAGCCAACCGCCTTTCTAAATACCTCAAGGAGCAAAATATCCATGTGGCTAACATACACGTACCCAAGACTATAGATAACGACCTTCCCCTGCCCGCAGGTTATCCCACCTTCGGTTACAATTCGGCCAAGGAAGAGGGTGTCAAGCTGGCCACCACGCTCTATGAAGATGCGCGCACAAGCGGCAACTGGTTCGTGGTGTCGGCAATGGGTCGCGAGGCAGGCCACCTTGCTTTCGGAATCGGCTCTGCATGCCATTACCCGATGATCATCATCCCCGAAATGTTCAACAAGACGCCCATAACGTTCGATAAGATCACACGCCTTGTCATTTCGTCAATGGTAAAACGCCGCCTCATGGGCATACCTTACGGTGTGGCAATCATCAGCGAGGGCGTCTTCCACTTCATGAGCGATGAAGACATTATAGGCACAGGTGTGCAATTCACCTATGACGATCACGGCCATCCCGAGCTTGGTAATGTCAGCAAATCACACATTTTCAATATGTTGGTGCAACAACGTTTGAAAAATTTGCGCATAAAGGTCAAGAGCCGACCCAACGAGATGGGCTATGAGCTGCGCTGCTGCCGACCTATCGCATACGACCTTTCTTATGCAACCCAGCTCGGTCTGGGCGTCTTCACGCTCTATAAGCAAGGTATCACCGGATGTGTTGTCACAATCAGCCGTGACGGCAAACCCGAACCTCTTTACCTCAGCGATGTTGCCGATGAACAGGGCAAGATCAAACCCCGCTTGGTCGATATCGATTCAGACAAGGTGCAGATCATTTACCAAAACAATCTTCATTACATCACCCCTGAAGATTATCGCGGTGCTGCCAAATATGTCGATAACCCCGAAGAGTTCGATTTCAAAAAAATCCTCCAGTGGGACGACAATGTACAATGCGGAAGTGAAAGAAAAAAACACTAAGAATCAACAACAAAAGCCACGTCTTACGGCGTGGCTTTATTTTTATCAGGCCATGCAATAGGGGAGAGCGATGTAAAAAGATAGCCTGTCCGTCCCTTTTCCGGGTAAGGCCGCCGGAGC
>CAMRVW010000137.1 GCA_947054185.1 uncultured Rikenellaceae bacterium
ATGCTGCACTGGAGCTTTCTGCAGCCGATCTTACCGTATCGATCGACCCGACGGACTCGTCGTATTACAGCATCAACCTAAGGTCGCTCGAACGTGCGATATCGTCGCAGATAAAGGGAGTGGAGCTGATAGGTGTGCTCAACAACGAGGTGAGGATACGTTCTGACAAGTATGCCGAGAAGATTGTGCCGCTCAAACCCATCATCAAGTTCGACCAGAACGCCCAATATATGCAGTTGGGGCCAACCGTGTTAGAGCCATCTGCCATAGTGATAAAAGGACCGGTAAAAAATGTGGAGGCTATAGATTACGTGGAGACGATGCCCGTGGTGGTGGGGCTCGACAAGCACGACTATGTGGGCATAGTGCCGCTGAAAGAACCAGACGGGGTGGAGACATCGGTACATGAGGTTAAATATAACGTCGACATAGACCGTTTTACCGAGTATAAACGCATAAAGAAGGTGGCGGTGCGAGGTGCATCGGGCGATTTCATAGTGTTGCCCGAGTCGGTGACGGTGAAATACAATGTGGCCGTATCGAGGATTTACAAGATTGAAAATGAGGAGTTAAAGGCCTATATAGATTACGACCGCAACAACATAAAGGGTGACGACGGATATTTGGGCAACAACAAATTTTTAGTCAAGCTCGACGGGTTGTTCAACGGCATAGGCCAGATAGACATTTCACCGCGATATGTCACCGTACTGAAAGAAAGCGACACAAAATGAGCGTCAGAATAGCCATAACAGGGGGCATAGGCAGCGGTAAAAGTACTGTGTGTGTGGCCGTGAGGGCGATGGGCTATCCCATATACGACTCTGACAAAGAGGCGCGGCGCATAATGGAAGAGAAGCATGATATAATAGCGGCCATGGTGGAGGTGTTCGGCCCAGAGACGTACGTAAACGGGCATCTCAACAGGCGTTCGGTTGCGGAAAAGGTATTTTCGTCGCCGGACAAATTACAGAAACTCAACAGCATAGTACACCCTGCCGTGATAGCCGATTTTTCAGATTGGGCATCGAGGCAAAACAGCAGACTTGTGTTTGTGGAGACGGCGATACTCTTTGAGAGCGGACTCGACAAGGCGGTCGACAACATTATAGCCATCATTGCGCCCGACGAGCTTCGCATAAAGCGCGTTGTAAAGCGCGACGGATGTACCGCCGAAGAGGCAAAAAAACGCATCGACGCCCAAATGAAGCAAGAGAAGCTGGCCGAGTCGGCCGATTACGTGATTACGGCAGACGAGGTAAGACCGGTATTGCCGCAATTAGAGAGTGTGTTGGCAAAGCTGGAGGGGAGGGTCTGAGCCGAAGGATGACCGAGGTTGAAAAAGGAAGCGAGTGTTAAGAGTGTGCGAGACACTGCCCCACTCCATATATTTCAAAAGGCGTTGCACCGTGTGATGCAACGCCTTATATGTGGGGATTCCTTTTAGGTGCCGCGGGAGGAATATATGCCTTGGCGGCCACCCGTGATTTGATGGGGGTCGCGGGAGCGAATGCCGGCCAAACTAAAAGTGTGGTCTGAGCCGAAGCTGATGACCGGTCGGGGGGATGGAGGCCTAAGTCGGAGAATTTGTTGCACATGCCAGAGGGGTGGGGAGCGGATTTTATAGCGGAGGCCACTCCACCCTATTGTCATAAAAGGCGTTGCACCGTGTGATGCAACGCCTTTATATTGTGGGGATTCCCGTTTAGGTGCCGCGGGAGAATAATGCTTTGGCGGCCGCCCGTGATTTGATGGGGGTGGCGGGGAGGTTATGCCTCCTCGTTATCCTCTTCTTCGATTCGGTCTGATATCAGGATGCGACCGCAATATTCGCAGATTATGATTTTCTTGCTCATTCTGATATCTAACTGACGCTGAGGCGGTATGCGATTGAAGCATCCACCGCAAGCGTCGCGTTTGACGGGCACGACGGCGAAACCGTTACGCATGCCGCTCCGTATCTTGCGATAGGCAGACAAAAGGCGTTCGTCGATGCCTGATGCGACCTCTTCGGCCCGGCTGCGAAGGGTTTCTATCTCTTTGGCAGTCTCTTTATCGATGCTTTCGAGCTCGGCGCGTTTGTTTTCGAGGTCTATCTTACGGTCGGTAAGGTTGGCCTTGCACTCTTCGATGCTCTTCTTTCTGGTTTTGGCGACAGCGGAATACTCTTTTATGTGCTTCTCGCACAACTCTATCTCAAGTTTTTGATAGTCAATCTCTTTAGCCAAAGACTCGAACTCGCGGTTATTACGTACGTTAGATTGTTGCTCTTCGTATTTGGCGATCTTTTGCTTGGCCGACTCGATATCGTCTTTCTGCGACTTGGCCTTGCGGCTGAGGTCGTCAACCTCGGCGACCAGATTGCGAAGACGGGTCTCCATACCTTCAACATCGTCTTCAAGATCTTGAACCTCAAAGGGCAACTCGCCCTTAAGACGGTTGATTTCGTCTTCCTGAGACTCGATCTGTTGTAAACGATAAAGGGCGATAAGTTTTTCTTTGGTACTTACCTCCTTGCTCTCTTGCTTCTTTGTTGTCATATCTTAATATAGGTATATTACCGGGTTGGTGTATGCCGACGCATGTCGGACTGCAAAGTTAGTGAATTTTTTTGTTAAAATATCATAAAAAATTTCAACAACATATCTTTCAGTCTCGAAATGGCCTGCGTCGACCAATGTTATGACCCCTCGGGCATCGAAAAAATCGTGGTATTTGAAATCGGCGCTCACATAGACATCGGCCCCCGCTTTTATCGCGTCGGCCGACAGAGAGGCTCCCGAACCGCCGCACAGAGCCACAGTGCGCACATTCGAACATGTGGGTGCGGTATGACGCAAGCATCGGCAACCGAATGTGTCACGCACCTTGTCAAGAAAAAGACCGACGGGGAGGCTCTCGGCAAGACAACCCACCACCCCGAGACCGGCACCATCGTCATTGCAGCCGACCAACGGACGCATATCGGCAAGGCCCAGTTTTTCGCCCATCTTGTAACTGACGCCGTTATATGCCTTATCGACGTTTGTGTGGGCTGCGATTATGGCCACATCGTGCTTTAAGGCCTTTATAAGCATACGTGTCGAGGCGTCGTCGGGAGTGAGGCTTTTGAGACCTCTGAAGATGGGAGGATGGTGCACCACTATCGTATTCAACCCGCAGGCGATGGCCTCGTCGAGCACCTCTTCGGTCATGTCGACAGCCAGAAGCACACCGGCAGAGGTCATGGAGGGATCGCCCACCTGCAAACCGCAATTATCGTAACTCTCTTGTAACGAGAACGGTGCAAAGCCATCGAGCGCAGATATTATATCGCTTACCTTAACCATATTCTAATCTAAAACAAACAAAGGGACACCCTTTTCGTGAAGCTCCGAAACCTTGTCGGCCGTAACATCGGGGACATTGTATGCGACCCGGAAAGAGTGCACATCAGACTGTATGTCAGGATGTTGCAGCACTATGTCACGAGGAAGCGACTCAACGGCAGGGGCTATTCGCTCTGCGGTGTCGTGCAAGGTGCGATCTGAATCTGCACGGCTGAGGGTGAAAGTACGTTCGTCGGGAGCGGATGACGGTGTCGAAGAGTGCGCCCCGGACACAGACGGCTCGGAGTCGTTATCGTCTGATGACCACACAACCAACTCTTTGTTGCGTTTGTCGAAGTTGGCAAGCTCTATATTTACCGCTTCAAATGTGCTTTTAAGCACCAGAAGCCTCTCGCGCATCTCTTCTCGCTTTTCAAAACCGTCGCTCGGGGTGTTCAACTCACGCGCAACGGCTTCGAGCTTCATGCCCAAGTCTTTGGTCAGATGGTGTATGCGCTTGAGTGTAACGATATCTTCGGGCGTGAAAAGACGGTTGCCCTTTTTGTTTTTATGCGGCTTGAGCTGAGGGAAATATTTATCCCAGTAACGCAGAACTGTCGGAGTGAGCGAAAACATATCTGCCACCTCGCTCACCGTATAATAGATCCTCTCTTGGTTATCTGACTCGTTATTCATATAAGCCTCAATACTTTAACCTGCACATCTATACATGATGGCGCAAAATTTTGTGATAAAAATACAAAAAATAATTAATATTGCATGGCGTTTTTATTTCAGGCGCCATATTCGTCATTCCGGCACGAAAAAATAATTATCACAATTCAACTATTTGTTATATTTTCAACATGAACATAAAAATATCAGGCATTGTGACAGACGGTGCCAAAAGAGGCAGGACAATAGGATTTCCGACCGCCAACATAGCTTTAGATGCCGCTTATAAGGTTGAAAACGGGGTATATGCCGTAAAAATCAAGTTCGACGGGATGACTTTAGACGGTGTCGCCAATGTGGGGACGCATCCGACAGTTGAGGAAAGTCGACTCACCTTGTTAGAGGTACATATATTCGAATTTACATCAGATATTTACGGTAAAAAAACAGAGGTGATACTAATAGCGAAAATCAGGGATGAAAAACGTTTCAAGTCGATAGATGAACTGAAAGCTGCGATACAGAATGACTGTAAAGTTGCCCGGGATATTTTAACCAAATGTTAATAATGCATATTTACACTTTATAATATCACAATAAAGCAAATTATAGCACGTATTACACCATAAATAAACAAAAGCGCCATAAATATACGACAAAGCATATTATTTAGTTAAATAAAACAAATTCAAACATAATATATTATAAAACATTAAATTTACGTCATATGAAATAATAGTATATAACATATCAAAATATATTTTCAAACTATTTGTTAATTATATCACATTGATCACAATATTTACACTCCATTAAATCATCGTATCATCAAACATAAGGTAAAGATAACCGACTGAAAACAGTGTATCGACTTGTTTGCGAGGTATACAATTTCTTTTCAAGAACGATCAGTCCGAGCATAACAAAATTTCGTCCTTCGGCTGCGGGTTCAAACAAATTTTATTAACTTTGCGGTTATGAAATTGAAAACTGCGGATAAATTCATCCTTAAGAGCTATCTGGGCCCGATGTTCGCGTCGTTCTTCATTGTCATGTTCATACTTTTGATGAACGTGCTTTGGAGGTATATCGACGAGCTTGTGGGTAAAGGTCTGCCTCTGAGCATCATAGCAGAGCTTCTGTTTTATACCAC
>CAMRVW010000138.1 GCA_947054185.1 uncultured Rikenellaceae bacterium
TCTCCCGCCGCGCATCATCTCTCCGCCTTGCCTCCCAGGTTCGGCCCGAAGCTCCGACAGGCTAAAGGCACGTACCGGCCAACCCAAGGTGCCGCCCGTCTCTTTCACACACCACGCGCGAACATCATCACGCCCTCGAACTCCACGCCGATGCGGCCGACCTGCGGTCGGCCCACACCGCGGTCTGAGTGAAACGAACACCGCACACTTTTCCTTGTAAACGGGACGAGGCACGAGGCCCGAGCGGCCCGGAGCCTCCGCCAAACGGAGGGCCGCAACACAGTCGAGTAATATATCGGTCGGTGACTTAAGCAAACCCGTGAAGCACATCACTTTCTCGCCCTGCCCTCCGCAGGCTCCGTTCCGCTCTCCATCACGTCTAAATTACACTCCCCACACTCTCAACATCGAAGCCTCCGCCCACGGAGGGCCGCACACAGCACAGCAATATATACCGCAGTGAATTAATCCAGTTCACACCGCACATCACCCTCCCGCCTTTTCCCTCCGCAAGCTCCAAGTCGCTCTCCGTAACGCAAAAGGCACGTTTCCCCGCAACCGAGCAGGCCGCCAACGCTCTCCCTGTCTCATATGGTACGGCTCATTATTTTTTCCATTTGGTGAAACATGAAATTATTGCTTTATTTGTAAAGGCGATTCATAATTTACGGACATGTTTTACCTCCGCGCCTTTTATTTAAGGTATAAAGCCGGCTTCAAACATGCGGACAGACGGATTGCCGGTTGGCTGAATTGTTTTAACTTAAAGGCTCGAGTCATTATGAAAAAGCTGTTATTGTTTTTAGTCTTTGCGGTGATGTCGGTTTGTGAGGCAAATGCGCGACCGTACAAGAGATATTGTGAACTGGTGGTGGCGTCGACATTTTGGAACAGCAAAATATGCGTGTCTGTCGATTTCGGACAAGAACAGAAATTTGCAGGTAACGACAATCGGCTGGTCGATGAAAACGGAGAGATAATATATTTCAACTCTCCGGTCGACGCCATGAACTTCATGGGCAAAGCGGGATGGGAGTTTGAACAGACGTATGTCGTAAAGATAGAAGACGGGCAAACTTATCTCCATTGGTTATTCAGCCGTGAGGTAAGCTCAGACGACGAGGCGGCAAGACCCCTGACCATGTCGGAATATAAAATGAGGGAAAAAGGAAGACGATAATCACCGCGCGGGGTAAAATTTCCAGCATATTGTTTTAAATTAGAAAAAAATTCAATATCTTTGTTTTTGGTCCAAAGAGAGCAAGTGTGTTTTTCAGCTCAATCATAACCTGACAATCCATGTCTGCTTATGGTTTGACACATATAATAAATAACCGATAATCATATGAATCAACTAAAGATCGTTGTGTTGGCCAAGCAGGTGCCCGACACCCGCAATGTTGGCAAAGATGCGATGAAAGAGGACGGCACTGTAAACCGTGCGGCTCTTCCCGCCATCTTCAACCCCGAAGACTTGAATGCGCTCGAGCAGGCTCTCAGCCTCAAGGAGCGTTACGGCGCCACCGTCACGGTGCTGACAATGGGTCCGGCCCGTGCCGCAGACGTGATACGCGACGCCATGTATCGCGGTGCCGACGGCGGCATATTGCTCACCGACCGTAAGTTTGCAGGCTCCGACACGTTGGCCACATCTTACGCCCTGTCGTGCGCCATCAAAAAGGCCGGAGCCGACATCATAATAGCAGGTCGTCAGGCCATCGACGGCGACACGGCACAGGTGGGTCCGCAGGTGGCCGAGAAACTGGGACTTCCGCAGGTGACATACACCGAGCAGATAGAGTCGATAGATGGCGACAAGATAACCATACGCCGACACATAGAAGGTGGCATAGAGCGTGTGACCACCTCATACCCCGTGGTGGTGACCGTGGGAAGCTCGGCACCGGCATGCCGTCCGCGCAACGCCAAGTGCGTTATGCGTTACAAGCATGCCAAGACCGTATCTGAGGTGCAGGCCCTTGAGGAGGACTATTACCCCGCCCTGCGCAAAGAACGCGACTATCTAAACATACCCGAGTGGGGTGTGGCCGATGTTGATGCAGAGGATGCGTCTCTGGGTCTGAGCGGCTCGCCCACCAAGGTGAAGAAGATAGAAAACATAGTATTTCAGGCCAAAGAGGCCAAGAAACTGACAGGCTCCGACGAGGATATCGACGCTTTGATGAAAGAGCTGATATCGGCGCATGCCATAGGTTAATAACAAATTCAATAAGCGACAAGACATGAACAACATATTCGTATATTGCCAGACGGACGGCGGCAAAGTGGCCGATGTCAGTCTAGAATTGCTCACCAAAGGGCGCTCTTTAGCCAAAGAGTTAGGGTGTCGCCTTGAGGCTGTGGTGATAGGCAACAACCTCTCAGGTGTGGAAGAGCTGCTGGCCCGTTACGGTGCCGAGGTGGTGCACAAGGCCGAGGCTCCCGAGCTCGACCCCTATCGCACCCTGCCCCACTCATCTATCGTGTGCGGCCTGTTCAAAGACGAGCAGCCGCAGATAGCCCTGTTCGGCGCCACGGTGATAGGGCGCGACCTGGCCCCTCGGGTGTCGTCGGCGCTGCACAGCGGTCTTACGGCCGACTGCACCAGCCTCGAGATAGGCAGCCACACCGACAACAAGAGCGGCAAGGTGTATGACAAGCTGTTATACCAGATACGTCCCGCCTTCGGTGGCAACATCATAGCGACCATCATAAACCCAGACCACCGTCCCCAGATGGCCACGGTGCGCGAGGGTGTGATGAGGAAGGAAGAGGTTTCTTCGCCGGTGAAACCCGAGGTGAAGGTGATAGATTACAAGAAGTATCTCTCGCCCGAGGATATGGCGGTGACCATCATAGAGCGCCAGATGGAAGAGAGCAAGATAGACATAAAGGGGGCCTCGGTGATAGTGGCCGGAGGTTATGGCGTCGGCTCCAAAGAGAACTTCGCCCTGTTGCACCAACTGGCTGAGACATTGGGCGGCGAGGTGGGCGCATCACGTGCCGCCGTGGATGCCGGATATACCGATCATGCACGTCAGATAGGTCAGACGGGGGTGACCGTGCGTCCCAAACTTTACATTGCCTGCGGCATATCGGGTCAGATACAACACACCGCCGGCATGGACTCTTCGTCGATGATAATATCGATAAACACCGACCCCGAGGCGCCGATAAACAAACTGGCCGACTATGCCATCACGGGCGACATTGCCACGGTGATACCTAAAATGATCAACGCATACAAAGAGAACTCCAAGTAAAAAACAATATATCATGGCCAATTTTTTCCTTGAAAATAAAGACCTGCAATTACAGCTCGACCACCCTCTGATGAAGAAGATAGTGGCCCTTAAAGAGCGTAACTTCGCAGACAAAGACAAATATGATTACGCCCCGGTGGACCACGAGGATGCCATTGACAATTACAAAAAGGTGCTCGAGATTGTGGGCGAGATATGCGGTGAGGTGATTGCACCCAATGCCGACGGGGTTGACAAAGAGGGTCCGCGCGTGGTGGACGACCATGTGGTGTATGCCTCGGGAACGGCCGAGAATCACCGCATGCTCACAGAGGCGGGCGTGTATGGCATATCGCTGCCGCGCAAATGGGGCGGTCTCAACTTCCCTGTGGTGCCTTACGTGATGTCGTGCGAGCTCATATCGCGGGCGGATGCCGGATTCGGCAATATATGGGGGTTGCAGGACTGTGCCGAGACGCTGCATGAGTTTGCATCGGACCATATAAACGACGAATATCTGCCCAAGGTGTGTCAGGGTCAGACATGCGCCATGGACCTGACAGAGCCGGATGCCGGAAGCGACCTTCAGGCCGTAATGCTGAAGGCAACATGGGACGAGGCCAAGGGCACATGGCTGCTCAACGGCGTCAAGCGTTTCATCACCAACGGCGACGGCCACATATCGTTGGTATTGGCCCGTACGGAGGAGGGAACGACGGATGCGCGAGGGCTGTCGCTCTTCGTATATGACCGCAAGCACATGGCCGTAAAGGTGCGACGCATAGAGCATAAGATGGGTATCATAGGCTCTCCCACATGCGAGCTGGTGTTTACGGATGCTCCGGCCCAATTGGTGGGCGACACCAAGATGGGATTGATACGTTATGTGATGGCATTGATGAACTCGGCACGTCTGGGCATCGGCGCCCAGAGCACCGGCATAAGCGAGGCCGCATATCGCGAGGCTCTCAAATATGCGCGCGAGAGACGTCAGTTCGGCAAGCCCATAATCGAGTTCACCCCGGTGTATGAGATGCTCTCCAACATGGAGGCCAAAGTGCTCGCATCACGTGCCATGCTTTATGAAACGGCGCGTTTCGTGGACGTTTACAAGGCCTATTATCACATAAGCAAAGAGCGCAAACTCGAGAAAGAGGAGCGCGACGAGATGAAGGAGTACAACAAGCTCGCAGACGCTTACACCCCTCTGCTCAAGCTCTTTGCAAGCGAATACTGCAACCAGGTGACCTATGACGCCATACAGATACACGGCGGGTCGGGTTACATGAAAGACTATCCCGTGGAGAGGTTGGCGCGCGATGCCCGCATAACCAACATATATGAGGGTACCTCGCAGTTGCAGGTTGTCGCAGCCATCAAAGGGGTGACAACAGGCGTATATCTGGCGCAGATGAACAAATATGAGGCAGAGGCGTACAATGGCGACCTGACTCCCCTGCATGACACACTCAAACAGATGAAAGCCCAATATGAGACGGCTGTCAAGTTTGTCGAGGAGAAATCGGCAGGCAACAGCGCATTCATAGACTTTCATGCCCGCAGGTTGGTGGAGATGGCCGGCAACATAATATTGGGTTATCTCATGCTTCAGCAGGCCAACAAAAACGGTTGTTCTTGCTCATCGTGTGTCGATTACCACGCCGCCGCCAACATTTACATCAAGGCAGGAGCCGCCAAGAACAGCGGGCACTTCGCGTACATAAACAATCTGACCGCCGAGGATATCGCGCAGTTTAAGATTGACTAAGCCGGTTTTGATTTGCCGGCAGTGACGTTAATTTTGCCGGTACTGCCGTTTTTTGTAAGAACTGCCGTTTTTTGCGAGAACTGCCTCCGGCGGCCCTTCCGGGGGAGGGGTCACGGACCCCGATT
>CAMRVW010000139.1 GCA_947054185.1 uncultured Rikenellaceae bacterium
AACGAGCCGCCGCAGCATAGGGCGTCGTCTCTGTGATGTACCGGCTCATGCAGCTGTCCCAGTCGGGCTATCACCTGACGCGGCTGGTCGTATATCTTGAGCCCCCTGCCTAACTCGCACGGGTCGTGATAGGCAAAGCCGGCATCTGTGCGCTCCACCTCGAGCAACCCTTGCTCCATAAGCTCGGCAATAAACTGGCTGTGGTGTATTATGCGTATGTCGCCGAGGTCGTAATCCTCCGTGAATGTGCGCAAACATATCGGACACGATGTCACAAGCGTCGTTATGCCCGATTCCACCAACAGCTCTTCTATCCTCTCGCGCATGCTGTCGGCCGCGTCTATGTTGCCGGCCATCCGTTGAGGACGTCCGCAACAAATGCCCTCCTCTTGGTCTATGAACCACAAACCTATGCCGCTCTTGACGGCAATCTTCTTCATCGATTCCTGCACCGATGGCGTCAGACGCCCCATGCATCCCGAGAAAAATCCTATCTTGGCCGAGGCCAACGTAACATCCGTCGAGGCTATGTAACCATAGTCGAATGTCGAGCTCTCTTTGCGCAACTTATGCCTTACCGAGGTGCGTATGGTGTCTAACTTGATGCCCACGGGACATATACGCTCGCACCGTCCGCAGAGCATGCAGCTGTCGGCCTTGGCCAACGAGGCGCCTCCTTCGCGCTCGTCTCTCAAGAGATATACCGACTGTGTGTCGCACGATATGTCGCCGGCTGCCAGCTGACACGGGTCTATACATATTCCGCAACGTGAGCATGCGGCCAGTTGCAACTTGGTGAAGGTGGTGGCCCGCACAGAGGTGCGCACCTTGAAACTGCGCAGAAACACAAGCGGTATCTCGGCAAAGATGTGCAGGTATCTCGACACCGGCACACTCACGAAAAACAGACCCAGCGCAACGGAATAACACCACCACATGGTCTCGTTGATGTACGGCAGTGCCTTGGAAGGAAATATAGCCGCCAGCACCACACCCAGCGATCCTGTCAGGAAAGAGCCGCTGTCATATATCGCCGAGTTGAAGCTCTCGGCCAACAGACGCAACGGGAATATCAACCACAGAGCCGACAGCGCCAACTTGTCGCCCGTCGTGTGGGTGGTGGTGCGCTTCATGCCATAGACCGACGGACGGAAACGTTTTATTATGGCCGCCGCCAAGCCCGAGAGCACAAAGAGCAAGAGGGCATCCATCACCACTCCCAGCCATCCTATGTGTGCGAAGGGGAAATATTTGCGGAAGAAGACGTCAACATAAAGGGGCACAATGGGGCTCTTGAGATATAGTATAGCCTCCACCTTGCCGAACACTATGAGCAAAAACCAACCGAAAGCCAACGAGGTGTGCATGTACCATAGTCGGCCGTTCACACGCAATATGCGCAAGTGGAGCAAACACTCTCTGAACGCCTCCCACAAAGCCATCACCGTGGCCGTTGAAAATATGTTGCGCCTTATCATGCGGCGGTCGCTTTTGGGCAGGGCCGATATCCACGATATAAACTTGGTCCACATCACCGAGAATAGAAAAACAACCCCGATGCAGAACGGTATTATGAAAGGCTCGAAATAAAGGTTTACCATGTGTTTTGAGTGTTATTTGCGCCACGCATAGGGTGGCTTTTAACGTGGTTGTCCCGCCGTAAGATGTGTGTGGTCACTCTTTGGGCAGCAGCTCCATTAGAGCGGCAATCACCCCGCGGGTGTTGACCCCGCGCGGACACTGCAATGTGCATTTGCCGCACAACATGCAGTTGTTTAACTGCTTGCGCAGCGCCGATGTCTCGCCTCTTCTGGCCAGAAGGTGCAGCTTGCGGAAGTTATAGTCGGTCAGCGCCCCTGCGGTACATGTGGCAGAGCATCCTCCGCACCCTATGCACAACGACCACGACGGCACACGGGCTGCCACTTGACGGGCAATGCTCCTGTCGTTGATGTCGAGATCTATCGCCCTTTTGGCGTTTATGGTGAAGCCGAACTTTTTCATCATGACAGACGGTTGACATATTCGACTGCTTTCATGGCGGCAGAGACGGCCTCGGCCATGCTCTCGCCGATGTTTTTGGGTCCTGTGGCGGTGCCGGCAACGAATATGCCCTCACAAGATGTTGCGGTGGCGCCGTCAAAGTTGTCCACCCCTTTCAAAAAGCCGTCCTCCGACAACCCTATGCCTAACTCGGAGGCAAATTTGGCGTTGGAGGCGGGTGCCTGTTTGCCTATCATGAGCACCAGCATGTCCACTGTCATCTTAAGGGGACGCCCCGCCAACGTATCTTCGGCCTTTATGCGCACACGTGAGTCGATGGTGCCGCTGCACTCCGATATGCGACCGCGCACGAAGTTTATGCGATACCTCTGCTGGGCCTCTTTGTAAAGCTCCTCATAGCCCGATCCGAACATGCGCATGTCCATGTAAAAGTTGTACACCTCGCAGTCGGGATAGGCCTGCTTCAGCTCTATTGCCTGCTTGACGCCCGTTATGCAACACACGCGCGAACAGTGGCCGTGACCTATCTGACTGTCACGCGAGCCCACGCAGTGAAGTATGGCCACCGACCGTGGCTCCGATCCGTCGGCACATCTCACCTCACCCTCTTTGAACATATCTTCCAGGTCGGCCGACGTGATCACGTTGGGATATATCTTATATCCGTACTCCTCTTTGACCGTTGCGTTGAAAAGGTCGAACCCCGTTGTTATTATCACCGCCTCGGCCTCATAGTTGCTGCCGTCGGTGAGCGTCACCTCCACGTGGCCGTCGCTCGGTGTTATCTCAGACACCTCGCCGCACAACACCGTGCGTATGCCAAGCTCCGATAGCGACTCTATCTGTTTGCCTATCACCTCATTTGCAGGTGTGCCGCAGGGGAAGAGCCGGTCCCATCTGGTGAGCTTGCCGCCCAGGTTTATGTCGCGCTCTATGAGCATCGGCGATATGCCGTTGTTTTTCAGGGTGATCGCCGCTTGCATTCCGGCCACACCGCCGCCTATCACTATTACGCGTTTTGCCGCCATATATATTTCCTCGAAATTATAGTCCGCACTCGGTCGGATGTGAGATGTATTTACCGTTGTTACCTAAATATTTGCGGGAATGGTCATACTCTATATCGAGCTTGTTCAAAAGAGGCTCGACCCCCACCTGGTGCATCTGCATGCCCAAGTCCCACGGGTCGTAACCCAGCACAATGCCGGCCATCTCTTCATAACTGAGCACCGGTATGCCGTGGCCGTCGGCCCCGTATGTCACCCCCTCCATCTCTGAGATGGTATATTGCCACTTGTCGAGGAACATGGTGCACCCCGGGCAGTTGGCCACTATGAAATCGGGCTTGTACGGTGCCATAGATTCGAACTTCTGCCGCGAGTTGGCCACGGGGGCGCCGCGGTTGGCTTGCACCAGATAGTTCCTAAAACCGAAACCGCAGCAGTGACGCCTTTCGGGATAGTCGACCACCTCGCCGCCCCAGCTCTCCACCATGCCTGCCAGCACATAGGGAAACTCAGAGCCGCCGATGCCTGCCGTGGGAAATATCTTGGCGTAATGGCATCCTATGTGCTCCACCACCTTGAGGGGACGTCCGCTCTCGGGATCGACCAGCCTCACCTTGGCTTTCTCGGCAATGCGGTCGCGGAAGTGAAACATGAGGTCTGAACTGTGAACCACGCACTCGGGCTTCTCGAAGGTACGCCCCGTGGCTGCCTTGAGGTTGGCACGCGTCTTCTCTTCAAGCTCGGGGAAGTGGTGCCACATAGATAATATCTCGGTGTAAAGACCGAAAGATGTGATGCACGACGATACCATGTTTTTATAACCCGCATCGCTCATGAGCGAGAACTGACGCGCCACCACCGTCATGATGGTTTCAAGCGGCACTATGTCGGAGTGATAACCTATGCCGGTGCAGCTTGTGTGTTTGGCATCGTCGAATATGTCAACCCCCAAATCGTCACCCATTATCTTCAGAAATACCGCCTCCGAGCCGGGGAAGAAGTTCTGACGTATGCAACTGCGGGCATAATAAAAGTGATCGTCGGGTATGGTCTTTTGGTATTTTTCCCAAGAATATCTTTTCATAGCTATATAGTATGTTCGCCGTTATTGGCGGTGTATACCTCTTCAAAATATCGGTCGGAGGCTTTCAGCTTGCCATCCTCGGTGATGCTCATGCCTAAGCGTTCGGCCTCTTTTGCCGAGTATTCCTCTATCATGTCGAAAAATGCCGTGCCGCCGGTCTGGTCGAAAATACGCCTTATCTCATCGAGCGATTCGGCATCGACACGCCTCATGGCACCCGCCTTGTCGGTGTCGTAACCCATGTCGAAGCGGGTGAACACATCGCTCACATGGTCGAATACCCACTCCCACACAGGGCCCTGCTCGGGGTGCATCTCGGGCATTATGCGGGTGGGGTGTATGCAATAACCCAAATCGAGAATGTTCTGCCCGATGGTGCGTTTGAGCGCCAGTTGCTGGCGTCCCTTCTCGCTCTTGACAAAGAGACCCGTCTCTTGCGACAGCTTGCGTAACGCTTGTATGACATAACCGGGGGTGTTGCCTCGCGGACATCGCGGACGGCACGACATGCACTCGCCGCAATACCATATCTGCTCACCCGAGAGCAACCGCTCTATGGCTTGCTCGCTGCCGTTCTGCACGGTGTCCATTATCTGGCGGGGATCGTAATTGTAAAATTCCGCCGCAGGACACACCGCGGTGCACATGCCGCAGTTCATACAGGCATTCATACCCTCGACAAATCGCACGTCACGGCTCAATATATCGAAATATTTCCCCATTGTATCCAATTTTCGACAAAAGTAACTCCTTAATCGCTTACCCGATAGACCCCAATTACCTATTTTTGATGGGTATAAATGCTTAGCCTCCTCGGTGGTATTGCCGCACTGCCGTTAATAGTTTGCCGGCACTGCCTCCTTTAATATTTTACTGCAACTGCCGTTTTGTTTTGCGGGAACTGCCTCCGGCGGCCCTTCCGGGGGAGGGGTCACAGACCCCGATTTGAGGTATTGAGGAACAACTAAGGAATAAGTACGAAAGTTATGTGTAAAGATGTTCGACTTG
>CAMRVW010000140.1 GCA_947054185.1 uncultured Rikenellaceae bacterium
AAATTGTAAAGACAAATATGATTTGACACTAAGGCAGGTCGCCCACGAACGGAGCTTACAATGGCTGTAATAAGGGATACTTAGCAGTTTCGGCCTGCCTTTATATGATTGACTTCCTAAGTTTAAAGGGTATATAATATTTTTATGTAATAAATTATTTCTATTGTTTCGAAGGCATGTCAGTCTGCGTCACCTCTGAAACGCGTAGGCTGACGGTGCCAGCACAGTTCGCTCGGTATGTATTTTCAAATGACCGAGGTTCGGTGTATATCTAAAGATTACCTTGCGGATGTTGCGCTCTTTGGGCGCAACATCCTTTTTTTTGTTGAATGTATCACTTTTTGATAGGATAGTTGCCGCATAGAGGTGTACAATAGGTTCATTATTCACTTAAAAGTGAATTTGTGATTTAGTATGGAGGTATTTTGATGTGACGGAGAGCGGCGCGAGGCCTGCGGAGGGCCAAGGCGTGAAAGTCATGTGCTTGATTGCCTCCCCTAATTCACTGCCCTATATATTGCTGTGCTGTGTGCGGCCCTCCGTTGGGGGAGGCTCCGGGCCGCTCGGGACTCGTGGCCCTCGTCCCGTTCACAAGGAATTGTGTGCGGTTTCGGTTCCCTCAGACCGCGGAGTGGCCCGAGGAACGAGGGTTGTATCGGCGTGGAGGTTAAAGGCATGCTGATGGTCGGGCGTGGTGTATGATACAGACGGGCACACTTTGGGTTGGTTGGGACGTGACTTTGGCCTGGCGGAGGCTTCGCGCCGCTCGGGCTATCGTTCCTCAGCCCGGAATAAGGAAATGTGTGCGGTTTTCGTTACACTCAGACCGTGGTGGGCCGACCTGCGGTCGTGGAGGTCGAAGGTGTGATGAAGTTCGGGTGTGATGGGAGGAAAAGACGGGCGGCATCTTGGGTTGGCCGGGTGACGTGACTTTGGCGTGGAGGAGCTTCGGGCCGAGCCTAGGGGGCCAAGGCGGGGATATAATGAGCAGCGGGAGGTGCCTTAGTCACTGCGATATATATTGCTCTGCGGTGTACGGACCTCCTGGGGGAGGGTCGGCCCGTTGGCCTCGTGCCTTGACCGCCCTGCCGGCGCGGAAGTTTGTGGGCAAAATCAATGCGAGTATGAAGGAGTGTGCGGTTCTCTCTCATGCTGGCGGGTCGACATGGGTATGAAAGAGACGAGCCGCCTTGCCGGCACAAAAAACTGCCGGCACAAAAAACGCCGTGCCTCAAAAACTTCGGGCAAAAGCTGTCGGGTAAAAACAACCTGGATAAATCCAGTTCCAGAAAAAAAGACAGATGGAAAATCATTCAAAACCGCGAACACTCAACCATCAATCCCTGAAACGACCTCATAGCCGCCCCGCCACATGTAACTGTAATGCACTCTTCCGCTGTGCAGCGAGGTTCCTATACCATGCCTGCTTAAAAACAAATCCGTTCTGAGTTACAAAGCCTGCCGAATATCCGGCTAAAAGCTTCGGTCGTCTGATAAACCAAAACCAGCCATAAGAATTTGTCAGGTCGGTCGTCTTGTCGGCGTTCAATACTGCCGTTCAGGCTCTTCAGACGCCCCAGTGCATGTGTTGTCAGTGCATAAAAAACAAAAAAAACGGTATGATTCATGGGGCAGGCAAAGAACCTTTGTTCGGCAATTTTCATATACTCTCGTTTTTTATTCGTATCTTTAACCTGTCGGTTTTAAGATACTCCCGCTCGGCAAAATTCAAGAACACTTGTTTTTGCTTTAGGCTTATTCGTATCTTTGACCTGGCGGTCTCAGATACTCCCGCTCGGCAAAAGCAAACGATCGTTTGTTTTTGCCCTCGCTTATTCGTATCTTTGGCTGTCGCCTTAGATACTTCGCCTCGGACAAGCAAATAAAATTTGCTAGCCTCTCGGCTTATTCGTATCTTTGACCTGGCGGTCTTAGATACTTCCGCTCGGCAAAAGCAAACTATCGTTTGTTTTTGCTCTCGCTTATTCGTATCTTTGCATAGATAAACCCCATATCGTGGGAGTGGCTGAAAACGGGCGTGGGGTGAGTGAAATTTTCGAGGCGTTCAGAAGAGGGGGTGGTTTTTATCGACGTGAGCTATGGATATTCAGGCAGTAAAGCAGAGGTTTGGCATAATAGGAGGCAGTGAGTTGTTAGACAGGGCGTTGGAGGTGGCTTTGAGGGTTGCTCCGACCGATTTGTCGGTATTGATAACGGGCGAAAGCGGTGTCGGCAAGGAGTTCTTTCCCCAGATCATACACGCATTTTCACCGCGCAAACACTCCAATTACATAGCGGTCAACTGCGGGGCGATACCCGAGGGCACCATCGACTCTGAGTTGTTCGGACATGAGAAAGGGGCCTTCACGGGGGCCACAGATAGTCGCAAAGGTTATTTCGAGATGGCCAACGGAGGCACCATATTTCTTGACGAGGTGGCCGAGTTGCCGCACACCACACAGGTGCGTCTCTTGCGTGTGCTTCAGTCCGGTGAGTTTATCAAGGTGGGGTCGTCGAAGGTTGAGAAGACCGATGTGAGGGTGGTGGCAGCCACGAACGTAAACATGCAGTCGGCCATAGAGAGCGGACGTTTCCGTGAAGATCTGTTTTATCGTCTGGCAACGGTGCCCATAACCGTACCCTCTCTTCGTGAGCGCGAGGACGATATAGTGATATTGTTCCGCAAGTTCGCTTCAGATATAGCACAACAATACAGCATGCCCCCCATATCGCTCACAAGCGATGCGCGCGACCTGCTGACCTCTTATTCATGGCCGGGCAACATACGCCAGCTTAAGAATGTGGCCGAGCAACTGTCGGTCATAGAGCAGACACGGCAGATAGACGCCTCCATATTAAGGGGTTATCTGCATGAGCCCAAGGGCGCTCCCGTGCCTGTTGATGTTCGTGCGGGACGAGGTGGGGCGTCGGAATACAGCACCGAACGTGAGATATTGTATAAGGTGTTGTTTGAGATGCGTGCCGACATTGCCGACCTTAAAGCGATGGTGGCGCGTATGGGCGGCGAGGTGCCTCGATATGGCGGTGTGGATGTAAGCCATTCGCTTGCAGCTCCTCAGCCGTCGCAGTCGTTGCCGGTGGTGGCGGGTCACTATGACGGTGACATCTTCGATACTGCCGAGGAGGTGACGGAGGGACATGCCGAGAAGACCAAGGAGCAGGTGCGTCGGGAAGAGATATTGCGGGCTTTGGCCAAGCATGGCGGGCGACGTAAGGATGCGGCACGCGAATTGTTCATATCGGAGAGGACGCTTTACAGGCGCATGAAAGATCTGGGGATAGACCAGTAACTCCGAGGGACGATTGATTGAAGATGTAAAGGCTTGTTTGTTAATATGAAAAGAGTAATTTGGTTGTGTATCATATCGGTGATGTTGTTCGCCGGATGTTCCATAAAATATTCGTTCTCGGGGGCGTCCATACCTCCTGAGGCCAAGACGGTGAGCATACAGCCCTTTGAGAACGTGGCCACGATGGTCACACCCACTCTTGCATCTCTTCTGACGGAGGGGCTGCAAGACAAGTTTTCACGCGGCACAAGGCTTATGCAGGTGCGTGAGGAGGGTGACCTCGCTTTTGAGGGCGAGATTGTCAATTATGTGTCGAGCCCCATATCGGTGTCTGGCGATGAGTATGCCACTCAAAACCGCCTGACGGTGACGGTGAGAGTGCGTTTTGCCAACCGCATAGAGCCGCAATACGATTTTGACCGCACATTCAGCGCCTATGAAGATTATGACGCCATGAAACTGATGCAGGAGGTGGAGCCGACATTGCTGCCTCAGATTGTGGAAAAGCTATCGGAAGATATTTTTAATGCAGCCGTATCTAACTGGTAATAAGCATGAACGGAGAGCAATTCATAGAGCTGTTCAAGGGTGAGGCCGACATAGGTGCGCACAAGGCCGAGATAGAGCGTCTGTCGGCGGACTATCCGTGGTTTGTGCCTCTTAAGGTGTTGCTTGTGAGGCATTATAGCATAGAGGGCGACCGTGATGCCGAGTCGGAAGTGCGTCGTTCTTTCTTGACGGCGTTGCATGGGCTGACGTATCACTCCGTTCTCGAAAAGTGTGTGGTAAAAGACAGACAGATAGACTATTCCGATGTGGTTGACGCCTATATCGTCGGCGAGGCGGGTGACGATGCGGCAGAAGATGGCCATGGCGCGGCTCTTGGGGGTGATGAGTGCGTTAAAGATAGGGATGTGAAAGCAGATCGGTTTCAACAACAGGATACGGCAGAAAAATCCCGGACACAAACGTCGGAGACACTTACAAATGACGATGTCATAAGACGGTTTCTCAATAAGAACCCCGGCCCGATACGCCCTGATGACACGGCGCATCCGCAGGCCGACACCACTTCATCCGAGCAGATAGGCGACGAGGTGGTATCCGAGTCTCTGGCCGGGATATATGCCGCTCAGGGTCTTAATGATGAAGCAATAAGACTTTATCGTAAATTATGTTTGAAATATCCGGAAAAAAGTGCTTACTTTGCAACGCGAATTGTCGAGCTTGGCGGGGTTCCCGATGAGCCGACACACGGTCACATTTCGGACGATCGGATATTTGAAAGCGACGGCGTCAGGGTCGAGAAGTTGGATGGTTGCGGGGATGCCGACGGTGACGCGGCAATCGACGGGGCGACTGCTGATAATCCGCTCGGTTTGGTGTGGGACGATTTGGAGCCTGTAAGGTTCGACAGCAAAGAGAAATAACCTCGTGGAAGTTCGTGTCTGATTGTCAGACTGATGGAGCCTGTAAAAGCCATGGCGTATTTGAAACGGGGTGAGCATGTTTGAGACAAAGGGAGTGCGTGAGGCAAAGGCTCAGGCTTGTGATAAATTGACCGGCTTGACGTGGGGGCAAGGCACATATAAATACATTCGGCGGGAAGATGAAGAAATAATAATAAAGTTGCGGGCGCGGCGTTAATTAGTTCGCGGGCCTTAAACTGCAAACCAAATAACAAAGATGTACACGTTTTTTATCATTTTGATTGTCATCGCAAGCATCCTTCTGATTCTTGCAGTTCTTGCTCAGCACCCCA
>CAMRVW010000141.1 GCA_947054185.1 uncultured Rikenellaceae bacterium
CCCCCGGAAGGGCCGCCGGAGGCAGTTTCAGCAAATCAAAACGGCAGTTCCCGCAGAATCAACCGCAGTGAAAGCAACCCATTATTGCTCTCGTTCCTGCCATATCAGGGCAGATGCTCCGAGCACGGCTGCGTTTTTGCCGTCTATTCCTGATGGCAGGAGTTTGACTTTGTTTCTGAAATTTGCGAGCATGTGCAGCTCCATGTACTTCTTGGTGGGCTCGAATATGTACTTGCCTGCCTTTGCCAAGCCACCGAACAGGAATATGGCTTCGGGAGATGTTATGGCCACTGCGTCGGCGAGGGCCTGTCCGAGCATCATGCCGGTATATTCGTAAGCCTCTATGGCCAAGGGGTCGCCGTTGAGGGCCGCCTTGGTTATCATCTCGGCGGTGAGGTCGTTGAATGATATGTTACGGAATTCCGAGTCTTCGAGATGGTCTGCCAACAGCTTGAAGGCTGTCCTTTTGATGCCTGTTGCCGACACGTAAGTCTCAAGGCAGCCTTTTCTGCCGCAACCGCACATTCTGCCGCCACGGTTGACTATCACATGGCCGAGCTCGCCTGCAAAGCTGTCATGGCCATATACGAGCCTGCCGCCAGAGACAAATCCGCTGCCCAAACCGGTGCCGAGAGTCACGACTATAAAGTCTTTCATGCCCCTGGCGCCGCCGTAAATCATCTCGCCTATGGCCGCCGCGTTGGCGTCATTGGTGATGATGATGGGTATATTGGGATAATATCTCTTCATCTTCTCGACAAATGGCACGGTGCCTTTCCACACGAGATTGGCTGCATTCCATATAGTTCCGTCGAAATAGTTGGCATTGGGAGCGCCTATGCCTATGCCGACCAGTTCGAACTCCTCCGTTACATTCTTGGAGATGTTGCTTATGCCGATAAACAACTCTTCGAGATATTGGTCGAAGTCGGGATACTTGCGTGTGGGCACAACCCCCTCACCATACATGTTGCCTTCACGGTCCACAAGGCCGAAAACGGAGTTGGTGCCTCCAATGTCAATACCAACAACTAACTGTTTCATATTCGGTTTTTATTTATACTTTTAAAGATGATTCGTAAACTTTATTTATCTTTGCAGTCGAAGCTCGTTATCACGTTTCAAAAATAACAATAATTTTCTTTCTTTCCACATTAAAAGAAAGTATTTTCAAAAAACAGCTAAAAATGTACTCGACAGAGTCTCTTTTGTCTATCTGTAACGACTCCATAAAGGAGTTGGGCTTTAACCGCGAACCATCATTGCTCTATAGCCCCATAGAGTATACGCTCGAGGCCGGAGGCAAGCGCCTTCGTCCCGTGCTTCTTCTGGCTGTCAGCGATATGTTCGGCGGCGACGTACACCGGGCTCTTCCGGCAGCCATGGCCGTGGAGGTGTTTCACAACTTCACCCTGCTTCACGACGACATCATGGACAATGCTCCCACGCGACGCGGACGCCCGACGGTACATCGCAAATGGAACAGCAACGTGGCCATACTATCGGGTGACGCCATGGTGATATCATCTTACGACATATTGTCGCAGACACCCGTCGACAAGCTGCCGCGCCTTTTGGCCGACTTCACGCTGCTGGGCAAAGGGGTGTGCGAGGGTCAGCTCTATGACATGGAGTTTGAGCACCGCAACGACGTGACCATAGACGAGTACATAGAGATGATACGCCTCAAGACGGCGGTGCTTTTTGCCGGTGCGGCCCGCATGGGGGCTGTTATGGGTGATGCCTCAGAGGCCGCATGCTCGCAGATATATGAGTTCGGCATCAATCTGGGGCTGGCTTTCCAGATACAAGACGACCTTTTGGACACATACGGCGACCCCGAGACATTCGGTAAAGAGATAGGCGGCGATATAGCCGAGGGCAAAAAGACATTCCTGCTGATAACAGCCTGCAACGACCTCGACGCCGAGGGCAAACGCCGGCTTTATGAGTTACTCGGCTCCGACATGGGCCGTGACGACAAACTGACGGCCGTCAAACAGATATACGACTCCGTCGGCGTAAGGGAGAAGACCGGCAAGGCCATAAAACATTATTACGATCGCGCCATAGAGGTGCTCGACTCGATAGACCGCCCCGATGAGTGCAAGGCCACCCTTCTGAGCCTGTCCGAAAGTCTGTTGGGACGTCTTAATTAATAAAACCACGGTCACATCTTCATAAAATGGAGCGCAAAGAGATAGAGATAATGGCGCCTGTGGGCTCTTACGAGTCGTTGCATGCGGCGATAAAGGGCGGGTGCGATGCAGTATATTTCGGAGTGGGGCAGCTCAACATGAGAAGCTCCTCTTCGTTCAATTTCACGCTCGACGACCTGCATAATATAGTCGCAACCTGCAAAGAACACGGAATAAAGAGCTATCTTACGGTCAATTGCATATTCTATGACCAAGACCTTGCCGACATGCGCGCCATAATAGACGCCGCCGCCATGGCAGGTGTCACGGCGGTCATAGCCTCCGATCAGGCTGCCATCATGTATGCCAGGTCGAAAAACGTCGAGGTGCACATATCGACACAGCTCAATGTCTCCAACATAGAGACCCTGCGCTTCTATGCCGCCTATGCCGATGTGGTGGTGCTGGCACGTGAGCTTAACCTCGGGCAGGTCAAAAACATACACGACGCCATCGTGCGCGAGCATATCACCGGTCCCGGAGGGGAGCTTATAAAGATAGAGATGTTCGTACACGGCGCCTTGTGCATGGCTGTCTCGGGCAAATGTTACCTCAGCCTCCACGAGGCCGACAAATCGGCCAACCGCGGCAGTTGCCGTCAGATATGCCGCCGCTCTTATCGCGTAACCGACATGGAGACAGGCTATGAGCTGGAGGTCGATGGCAAATATATAATGTCGCCCAAAGACCTGTGCACAATAGAGTTCATCGACAAGATGATAGAGGCAGGCGTCAGCGTCTTCAAGATAGAGGGACGCGCCCGTCCCGGCGAGTATGTAAAACGTGTGACGGAGTGTTATTCCGCCGCCGTCAAGGCCTATTCGGAGGGCCGTTACACTCCAGAACTTGCACGGGAGCTTAAAGAAAGGCTCTCGACGGTATTCAACCGCGGCTTCTGGGAGGGTTATTATCTTGGCAAGACCCTGGGCCAGTGGAGCCGGCATTATGGCTCGTCGGCTGTCAAGAAACGCCAGTATGTGGGCAAGATAACCAACTTTTTCAAAAACATATCGGTGGCCGAACTGGCCGTTGAGGCCGCGCCACTATCTGTGGGCGAAGAGCTGATAATAACAGGTAACACCACCGGCGTCATAGAGATGTTCGCCCCCGAGATAAGAGTCGATCTTAACACGGTGCAGACAGCCTCCCAGGGTGAGCGGTGTTCATTCGTCACCCCCGAGCCGGTGCATCGGGGCGACAAGGTATATAAACTGATAGACAATATACTCGAATAACCTCTGCAATGGACTGACGCCCCATACGACCGACCAGAGAGCATTATGCCATTTTAACCCACTATTGCCTCAACCAATATGATACAGGACGGCAAAACCATAGCTGCCGTCGCCACAGGAAGCGGCGGCGCCATAGCGGTCATAAGATTGAGCGGCAGCGAAGCATTTGTCATTGCCGATGCTTTCTTTAAAGCCAGGAACGGTGTATCCGTATGCGACATGGCACCTTTTACCCTCTCTTATGGCGATTTTGTGGCATCTGACGGAGAAATTGTCGATGACCTGTTGCTAAGTAAGTTTGTCGCTCCACGTTCATACACCGGCGAAGACATGGTTGAATTATCGGTCCACGCCTCGGAATATATCAAGTCGCGTATCTTAGAGCAACTCATCGCCCGCGGAGCCCGTCCGGCCCAGCCCGGAGAATATACGCTCAGAGCCTATGTCAACGGCAAGATGGACATGCTCGGTGCCGAATCCGTTGCCGACATCATAGCCTCCGACAGCCGTGCCGGTCACACGCTGGCACTAAGCCAGATGCGCGGCGGTTACACATCCGAATTCGCCCTCCTGCGAAGTGAGTTGGTCGACCTGCAATCACTTCTAGAACTAGAACTCGACTTCGGAGAAGAGGATGTCGAGTTTGCCGACAGGAGTAAGCTCGCAGAGTCTGTCGACCGCACCGAGCACAAACTGACACGACTTATAGACTCCTATGTTCAAGGTTCGGCCATCAAAGAGGGTGTGCCGGTGGCCATCATAGGCGCACCCAACTCGGGCAAGTCCACACTGCTCAACGCCCTGCTCAATGAAGACAGAGCCATAGTATCATCAATCGCCGGCACAACACGCGACTCTATCGAAGAGACGCTAAGGCTCGGCGACGTGGTGTTCCGGTTCATAGACACTGCCGGTATGCGCGCAACGGACGATCCACTTGAGGCCATAGGCATAGAAAAGGCACGCCAAAAAGCACAGAAAGCACGTGTTGTCTTTCTCACTGTCGACATATCCGACCATAGCCATGCCGATGACCTTATCGCAGCCATAGCCGGTATGCGTGTTGAGGCCGGTGTATCAGCCGACACCGACACTGTGATATTGCTCAACAAATGCGACAAACTGCCTGCGTGGCCCACCGACGATTTTCTCTCGGCGATCGCTTCCGCCACCGGCACCGAGGTGGTACCTATAAGCGCCAAGACCCAAAACGGACTCGACCGTCTTCGCTCGCACCTGCTCTCCCTATTCAGCGGCATTGTCACCACCGAGAGCGTACTTATAACATCCGCTCGTCACCTCGAGCAGTTGACAGCCACCCGCACCGCTCTTGTCGCCACACGCACCGCCCTTGACACAGGCATGCCAACCGATCTTATCGCCGCCGAGTTACGCACCGCCCTCCACCACTTAGGCCTGCTAACCGGCGAAATAACAACCGACGAAATTTTGGGAAATATATTTTCGAGATTTTGCATCGGCAAATAAGTGGTGATTACCAACGATTAGCATATATCATCAACGATTATCAAGGCGTTCATTTTGAGCGCCTTTCTTTTTAGCCTTATAAGCGATGGTTATCGTT
>CAMRVW010000142.1 GCA_947054185.1 uncultured Rikenellaceae bacterium
CGAGACCCCTCCGTGACCCCTCCCCCGGAAGGGCCGCCGGAGGCAGTGCCCGCAAAAACGTCAGTACCCGCAAACCATCACCCAGTGCCCGTGATGTCACAGCACCTTGGCGACCATCTGCGTTGCCACGTCTATGGCTGCCCCGAGCATGTCGGCACTCTTGCCACCCGCTGTTGCGAGAGATGGCTGACCGCCGCCTCCGCCCTGCATCTGCTTGGCCGCCTCTTTGACTATGACGCCGGCGTTGGCACCCGCTGCCACGACAGCCTCGCCGAGAGCCACCACCAAAGAAGGCTTGCCGCCGGCCACGGTACCGACTATATATACAATGTCGGAATACTTGGCTTTGAGCATGGCGCCCACCTCTTTGAGGGCGTCGACCTGAAGGTTGAAGGTGCCGACATACCACCTGCTGCCGTCACGCTCCTCCAACTTCTTCTCTATCTCGGCTGCGAGGGTCTCGTTACGCAGACGAGCAAACTCCTCGGCTTTCTTGCTCAGGTCGCTGTTTTGAGCTATCAGCCTCTCGATGGCCGGCAACACGTCGGGCGAGTTGAGGGTGGCCTGCACCTTCTTCATGCCCGATGCTATCGCCTGAATGAAGTCTATGGCAGCCTCGCCCGTCACGGCCTCAATGCGCCTTACGCCTGCCGATATGGCACCCTCGTTCAATATCTTGAACAACCCTATCTGGCCTGTGGCGCGCACGTGAGTGCCGCCGCAAAGCTCCACCGACTCGCCGAAGCGCACCACGCGCACCACATCGCCATACTTCTCACCGAAGAGCATCATGGCTCCCAGCTGGCGGGCGCGGTCTATGGTGCATGCGCGATCTTCATCCAACGGATGGTTGGCGCGTATCTGGGCGTTGACAAGACGCTCCACTTCCATGAGTTGCTCGTCTGTCACCTTGCTGAAGTGCGAGAAGTCGAAACGCAGAGATGCCGGCGACACGAGCGATCCTTTCTGCTCGACATGGTCGCCCAACACCTGACGCAGAGCGCGTTGCAACAGGTGAGTGGCCGAGTGGTTGTTAGCCGAGGCGGTGCGGTCGTGCTCGTTGACCACAGCGATGAACTCATCGGTCACAGAGGCAGGCATCTCATAGAGTATATGCACGGTGAGGTTGTTCTCCTTACGCGTGTCTTTGACCTCTATGCGCACACCGTCGCTCTCTATGTAACCGGTGTCGCCCACCTGTCCGCCCGAGTTGCCGTAAAATGGCGTACGGTCGAACACCACCTGATAATAGCTCTTGTTCTTGGCGGTGACACGACGGTAACGGGCTATGCGCACGGGGCATGTCAGGGTGTCGTAACCCACGAAGAGACTCTCGGTGACAGGCATTACCTCCACCCAGTCGTCAGTCTCTATGGCCGAGGCGTTGCGCGAACGCTCTTTCTGTATCTTGAGCTCGCGTTCAAAACCCTCGAGATCGACCTTGACACCCTGTTCGCGGGCTATCAGCTCGGTAAGGTCTATCGGGAATCCGTATGTGTCGTACAACAGGAAGGCGTCGCTGCCCGATATGGTGTCGCCGCCCGAAGAGCGCAGCCTGGCAATGACGCTGTCGAGCATGTTGATGCCCGAGAGCAGGGTACGCAGGAAGGAGTTTTCCTCCTCTTCTATAACCTTGACTATCAACGGCTGTTGTGCTTTAAGCTCGGGAAACTGTTCGCCCATCTGGCCGACCAGCACAGGCACCAGATTGCATATAAAAGGCTCGCGGAAACCCAGATAGGTGTAACCGTAACGCACGGCGCGGCGCAATATACGGCGTATCACATAGCCCGCCTTGACATTGGAGGGCAGCTGACCGTCGGCAATGGAGAACGATATGGCGCGCAGGTGGTCGGCAATCACGCGCATGGCTATGTCGATGTTGCGGTCGTTGCCGTATCGCTTGCCCGACAACTGCTCTATATGGCGTATTATGGTCTGGAATATGTCGGTGTCGTAATTGCTCTTCTTGCCCTGAAGCACCATGCAAAGACGCTCGAAACCCATGCCGGTGTCGACATGGCGGTGCGGCAGCGGCTCGAGAGAACCGTCGGCCTTGCGGTTGAACTGCATGAACACCAGGTTCCATATCTCGATGACCTGGGGATTGTCTTTGTTGACCAGAGAGGCACCGTCGACAATAGCACGCTGGTCATCGTCGCGCAGGTCGTAATGTATCTCGGAACATGGTCCGCAGGGGCCTTGCTCTCCCATCTCCCAGAAGTTGTCTTTCTTGTTGCCTCTGAGCACATGAGAAGCGGGCAGCTTATCGCACCACAGGGCATAGGCCTCATCGTCAAAGGGTACGCCGTCGTCAGAGCTGCCCTCGAAAACGGTGGCATACATGCGCGAGGGATCCATCTTAAGACGGTCGACCAACAGCTCCCACGCCCAGCCGATGGCCTCTTTCTTGAAATAATCGCCGAACGACCAGTTGCCGAGCATCTCGAACATGGTGTGGTGATAGGTGTCGTGCCCCACCTCGTCGAGGTCGTTGTGTTTGCCCGAGACGCGCAGACATTTCTGCGTGTCGGCCGCACGAGGGGTGAAAGGCTCGCTGTTGCCTAAGAATATATCCTTGAACTGGTTCATGCCCGCATTGGTAAACATCAATGTGGGGTCGTTCTTTATCACCATAGGTGCCGACGGAACTATCTGATGACCCTTTTCCTTGAAGAAGTCGAGAAACGTTTTTCTGATTAGGTTGCTATCCATTTTTTATTCGTGTTATACCTTAATTCAATTGTGACGAAATTTAACTGTTGTTTTTCAGGATGTCGCGCCTTCCGTCGTCTGCCCTTAAATTGCGCCTGTCGTTTTACATTACCGTTACGATGCCTTACGACATATCCGGGAGTACAGACAAAAAAAACAGAAACAAAAACGATATGGCCTCAGACCCGCAGACAAAGCGGCATTCATCGCTTTTTGACCGACAATGTCGGCGTGTAAGAGGTTGTAAAATTAATCAAAAAAAATTAACTTTGTCCCATATTATGTCAATTTTGCATTCAGACCACTCTATCGAGAATAATATGGAAACAAACGCCATAGAACAGACTAACGTCGAGCCCGTATCAAAACGGCCCTGGAGAGTCAGAGCCTATAAGCTCATACGCAAGCTGCTTTTGGGCTTCATATTGGCGACTATGGTCAACTTCGTGTTTTCATATTTCTTCCACACGCCCAAGGTGTACAGCCTCGGCCACCGCAACACCGAGCTTTTGATGCAATATCGCATGTTGCAGGACAAGATAGACGCCGCCTCAAGCAAGCTGCACGAGATAGAGAACCGCAACAACGGCATATACCGTTCCATCTTCGGCCTCGACACGGTGCAGGCTCCTCCCAGTCTCGACCCGTTCGATTATGTCGACCACGAGCAGTTTTCGCACAACCGTTACGGCTCGCTCATGAGCTATGCCGGCGGCTCGCTCAACCTGCTCACCGAGAGGCTATATCTGCAATCGGTATCGCTCGACACCCTTCAGGTGATGGCCGTGGACAAAGAACACATGACCGAGGCCATACCGGCAATATGGCCCCTCGACCGCAAGATGATACGCAACATAGGCCAGTTCGGTTACCGCATACACCCCATCTTCAAGACGCGCAAGATGCACACGGGCGCCGACTTCTCGGGGGCTGTCAACACCCCCATATATGCCACGGCCGACGGTGTGGTGGCCAAGAGCTGCGTCGAGGGCGGCTATGGCAACTCGGTGGTGATAAACCACGGTTACGGTTATCAGACCCGTTATGCCCACCTCAACAAAAGTCTTGTCAAGGTGGGACAACGTGTGCACAGAGGCGAGAAGATAGCCCTCATGGGCAACACGGGTCGTTCGACAGGACCCCACCTCCATTACGAGGTCATATACAGAGGTGTGAAAGTCAATCCATTGAGTTACCTGAGTCGCGATATGACCGACGCCGACTTCAAGAGAATCATAGAATCTGCCAAGAACGTCATTTATGAGGAATAAGAGCGAGAAAGGGAAAAAACGTCGCCACCATTTGCTGCGCCTGCTGCTTAGCGTGTTAGTGTGGGGCGGTGTGGCCGTTACATATTATGTGGTCTTCTCATTCTTTTTCGATACCCCAATCGAATATGAGATAAGAAAGACAAACCGCGAGCTCTCTCGCGAATATGAACGTCTCAACCAGCGTTACGACTCCATTGCCGCCGTGTTGGAAAATGTCATCGACCGCGACGAGAACATTTACGGCATGCTCTTCGAGTCGGCGCCTTACACCTCCCTTCGCAAGGACGATGACGACCAGTGGCGTGATGCCGACAAGCTGCTCGCCATGTCCAACAACGAGCTGGCAGAGCTTTATTTCTCCAACCTGCGCTCGTTGGACATAAAGGTGACCAAACTGACGCGAAACTTCAAGAAGCTCCAGAAAAACATGCTCACCTTAGGCAAGGACCTCAACAGCATACCCGCCATTCAGCCCGTCAACAACTCCAACCTCACCAAGCTGGCCGCCTCTTACGGCATGCGCATACACCCCTTTTACCGCACCATGGTGTCGCATCAGGGCGTCGACTTCGCCGTACCCGAGCTCACACGCGTATATGCCACCGCCGACGGCATTGTCGACGACGTATCCAACAGCGCATACGGCAAAGGCCTCTGCATAACGATAAAGCACGGCAACGGTTACCGCACCATGTACGGACACTTGGACAAGGCTCTGGTCAAGAAGGGCTCTAAAGTAAAACGAGGCGATATAATAGGTCACACAGGCAACACCGGTCTCTCTTTCATGCCTCACCTCCATTACGAGGTCATATTCAACGGCCGGCGCGTCGACCCCATCAACTATTTCTTTTACGAGATGACTCCCGAGTCATACATGAAACTCTTGGAAGTCGCACAGATAGGCATGCAGTCGCTGGATTAGGCGGGGACTGCCGTTTGGTTTGCCGGAACTGTCGTTTTTGCGGGAACTGCCGTTATTTTGCGGGAACTGCCTCCGGCGGCCCT
>CAMRVW010000143.1 GCA_947054185.1 uncultured Rikenellaceae bacterium
GGTTTTGTTCGCCAAAACAGATATTCTTTGAGTTATTATCATAATTTTGCACTTGCTTGTTGAGTCTGCAGTTGTCATAAAAACCATATAAAATTTGCAATTAGCATCTTTTTTTCGTAACTTTGCATCCGCAAACGCTCAGGTGGTGGAATTGGTAGACACGCCACTCTCAGGAGGTGGTGTCGATTTCGACATGCAAGTTCGATTCTTGTCCTGAGCACAAAGAGGTGTGAGACAATAGTTCTCACACCTCTTTTGCTTCTATACACCAACACAACTCACTGATTATCATACAATATCTACCATAAAAAACGAATTGATCCTTTTAAGCAGGCGTGTGAAAATTCAGTGATTTCATATCAAAAAACTTTGACTCTTTTAAAACAGGGATATCAAAACAAATACCATAACAAAACCTCTAAAACATCCCTGAAATCATCGAGACAAAGCCCGGGTAACGACAATATAAAAAAGCGCCGCACAAACGCGACGCTTTTTAAACTTGCAATGATGTTTTAACCGACCATCGTACCCTCTTTCACCTCTTTCTCGGGACTTACGGCAACCAGTGCGCCGTTATGATCTTCAACCATCAATATCATGCCTTGCGATGTTATGCCCTTAAGCTCGCGCGGCAACAGATTGACCAACACAAGCACCTGCTTGCCGATAAGTTGTTCGGGACTATAATGTTCGGCGATGCCCGACACGATGACACGTTTGTCTATGCCGGTGTCTATGGTCAGCTTGAGCAACTTCTTGGTCTTGGCAACCTTTTCGGCTTCGAGTATGCGCGCGATGCGTATGTCCATCTTCTGGAAATCGTCGTAACTGATGCTCTCCTTCTGTGGCGCGGGCTCATATCCTGCCGCCGCATTGATAGCTTTGGCCGCTTCGAGCTTGGCCAACTGCGCATCGACAGCCTCGTCGTCAATCTTGTCGAACAGAAGCTCGGGTTTGCCCAACAGGTGACCGACAGACAGTATGTCGGCCGCGCCGAGACGCTCCCACGACAGACGGTCGACACCCAGCATGGACGTCAGCTTGGCCGCAGAGAAGGGTATGAACGGCTCCATGGCGATAGAAAGCGAAGCGGTTATCTGAAGCGAGAGGTTCAGTATGGTGGCCACACGGGCGGGATCATCCTTGAACAACTTCCACGGCTCTGTGTCGGCCAAATATTTGTTGCCGGCACGGGCTATGTTCATCATCTCACGAAGGGCGTCTCTAAAGCGGTAAGCCTCTATGAAGCTCTCGATGGCCCCTTTCGAAGCAGCCACCTGTGCCATTATCTCCCTGTCGAAATCGGTCAGCTCGCCGCATGCAGGCACCTTGCCGTCGAAATATTTGGTTGTCAGCACAAGGGCGCGGTTGACGAAATTGCCGAGTATGGCCACCAGCTCGTTGTTGTTGCGGGCCTGGAAGTCGCGCCAGGTGAAATCGTTGTCTTTGGTCTCGGGGGCATTGGCGCACAATACGTAACGGAGCACATCCTGTTTGCCGGGGAAGTCGGCGAGGTATTCGTGCAACCAGACGGCCCAGTTTCTCGAGGTCGATATTTTGTCGCCCTCAAGGTTAAGAAATTCATTGGCAGGCACATTGTCGGGCAGTATATAACCGCCGTGAGCCTTCAGCATGGAGGGGAATACGATGCAATGGAACACGATATTGTCTTTGCCTATGAAATGTACCATTTTGGTGTCGGGATCTTTCCAATATTTTTCCCAGTCGTCGGTGAGCTCTTTGGTGGCCGAGATGTATCCTATCGGGGCGTCGAACCACACATACAGCACCTTGCCCTCGGCCCCCTCGACAGGCACGGGGATGCCCCAGTTGAGGTCGCGGCTGACGGCTCGAGGTTGCAGACCGGCATCGAGCCAGCTTTTGCATTGGCCGTACACGTTGGGTTTCCACTCTTTGTGTTGATCCAATATCCACTGACGCAAGAAAGGCTCGTGTTTGTCGAGAGGCAAAAACCAATGCTTGGTCTTGCGCATAACGGGCACCGAGCCGGAGATTGCCGATTTGGGATTGATAAGGTCGGTGGCGTTGAGTGTCGTGCCGCAGGCCTCGCACTGATCTCCGTAAGCACGCTCGTTGCCACAGTGAGGACATGTGCCGGTGATATATCGGTCGGCAAGAAACTGAGATGCCTCCTCGTCGTAAAACTGTTCGGTCTCCTGCTCTATAAACTCACCCTTGTCGTACAACAGACGGAAGAAGTCGGACGCCGTGGCTGCATGGGTCGGCGAGCTGGTGCGCGAATATATGTCGAACGATATGCCGAGCTCTTGGAACGCATCTTTGATGATCTTGTTATACTTGTCGACCACATCTTGCGGTGTCACCCCCTCTTTTCGCGCTTTTATGGTGATGGGTACGCCATGCTCGTCAGAGCCGCACACCCATTTGACGTCGGCGCCACGGCCGCGCAGGTAACGCACGTATATGTCAGACGGGATGTAAACGCCTGCCAGATGGCCTATGTGCACGGGACCGTTGGCGTAAGGAAGCGCCGAAGTTATCAGATAACGTTTGAATTGTTTCATCAGGTTTTCGCTTTTATATTTCAAGACCTCGGCAAATTCCAGGAAAGATTCGCCAAGGTCGGATAAGATTAAAACCGGTTGCCTCTTTTCAGCTTGCGGACGGACGCCCTCTCTTGAACATACACACATTTTGAAGGCACAACCCGCGCGCCTGTCAGCACCACTCGGGATAGAAAAAGCACGGTGTATACTCCACCGAATGGCTTTTCATGTCTTTTGAAAATATGACGGTGACGAGATCGAAAAATATCTCTCCAGCGGCATTCAGACGTGTCGACAGATAGTTGTCGGCCCCCTTGACGAGTTTGCGCATCTTGGGCCGGGCCAATGAGGCAGCTATGCTCTCTTTGGCGCTCTCCATGCGACTCTTGACCTCTATTATGCGTATCGTGTCGTCATGTTTGGCTATAAGGTCTATCTCGGCATCCTTGCACCTCCAGTTGCGTTCGGCTATTTCGAACCCATTGCTGTCGTGCAACCATTTTGCCGCAATGCTCTCGCCTAAATTACCCAATTCCTTACCGCTCATATTCACGAAATTAACCTAACATACGATGTCTGCATCCGCATGCTTGCGTCATGTCTGCCATTGCGCGCACTGTCTTGCGCATCTTCCATGTCGCCACTCCCGGCATTTGAGGCTCCGTATCGGTTATTTGCCTGCCGTCCATAAGGCATGGCTCCCATTTCTCGGACTCTCTGTGCCGTCATATATTACCGACCTCTGCCACTAAGCCGCTGTCCTGCCGCACCCCACTGCCAAACCCGCCGCTGCATTGACTCCTGTCAAATTCGGCCGTTTCATTTCGGGGCCTCGGCGATTTATTTGAGCAGGAACGAGAGGTCGTCGTTTGCGGTGTACTCCTCGTCGGGACGACCGTAACGGAAGAGTGTCAAAGGACGGCTTCCCACAAGGCTCATCTTGTCACCCTCGACTATAAGCATGCACCCCTCGCGCAGACCTGCCACGCACATGCCCCGATTGGCGGCCAGATATTCGAGTATTCGCTGCTGGCGCGTCTCGCCCGCATGTCCCTCGGGATGGATGTCGATATAGTGAGGATTGATCTGGAACGGTATGAGTGCCAACGTTTTGAACGATGCCGGCTCCACTATGGGCATGTCGTTGGTGGTGCAGAGGGTGGGACAGGCAACGTTAGAGCCCGCACTCCAGCCTATGTAAGGGGTGCCGGAAGAGACCTTTTCACGTATGGCCGCCATAAGACCGTGGTCATGCATCATCTTGACCAGGTGGAACGTATTCCCGCCACCCACCACTATGGCCTCTGCCGAGCGTATGGCTGCGGCGTGGTCTGCATGGCGATGCACCGAATCGACCTCTATGCCCAGCGGCTTCAGCACTGCCGCCACCTTGGCCTGGTATTCGTCAAAGCTGAAAGTGACAGCGGCATAGGGCACGAACATGACTTTGCGCACCTTGCCCAAGAAGTTGTCGATGTTATGTTTGGGGTAATCGAGGTATGACTCGCCCGCGTTAGTGGAGTTGCTTATAAGCAATAGTCTCATGGTGTTCGATATTTATACCCACAAATGTAATAAATTTATCCCAAAACAAAACAATTTTCAAGCAAAAAAGGGCAACACCGCATCGGCATGACTTGACGGCAATGCGTTTTTTTTGCGGGAAGCCGTTAATGATTTGCCGGAACTGCCTCCGGCGGCCCTTCCGGGGGAGGGGTCTCGGACCCCGTTTTGAGATATTGAGGAACAACCAAGGTATAAGTACAGATATGTCATAAATGTGTAAGACGCATGTCGAAACACATTTATGACATATCTGTTTTCGGCCCTAAGGCTTTGTGCTCAAAGTATGTCAGAACATGGGCCATGACCATTGCGGAAATGGTGTGGAGGTGGGGCGGAAAATAATAAGGGCTTGGCGGCAAAATATCGGGGGCGCAAAGCGGCGCGCCCTAAAGCGAAACCTGCGCGGGCATCAATGTGGCCTGGACCACAACCGACCCGAAGTCGTCGACTCCAAGCGGGTCATGGAACACGTCCACACATCCGTCCAATTGGAACACCCATCCCTGCCCCACCGGTTACCGTCTGCCGACCAAAGCCGAGTTTGAGACTCTCATAAACAGCAGTACCGTCAGTCGTGGCGGCGGGTGGAGCAGCTCCGATTATGGCTATATCAAGTTCACCTCAGGCTCTAATTCAGTTGAGTTTCCCGCTGTCGGTTGGCGCAACAGCTCGGACGGTTCGTTGGGCAGTCGCGTGGGTGCGTTCGGACGCTATTGGTCGTCGGTTACGTACACGTCTAACGCTGACAACGCGTACTTCATGTACTTCAGCAGCAGTAATTTGCTCGTGGACAGCAACAATAAGCAGGTCGGTTTTAGCGTGCGTTGTGTCCGCTAAATATTAATACTTTGGTTCTTT
>CAMRVW010000144.1 GCA_947054185.1 uncultured Rikenellaceae bacterium
CTCCCGTCACTTTCTCTCCCGTCACTTTCTCTCCCGTCACTTTCTCTCCCGTCACTTTCTCTCCCGTCACCCTCTCTCTCGTCACCCTCTCTCTTGCCCCCTCGCAAGCCCCCGGCCCTTTCTCGGGCCCCGGTTATTGGAGTTTGAGCCTTTGACCTCGTTTTATCTGATAGGTCAGAGGCATGCCGTTCACTTTGGCTAACTTGGCCACATGAATGCCATACTTCTGCGACACATAATTGAGCGTCTCACCCTTGATGACCTGATGCGATACGTAACCGTTGCGCACCACGTTGGTCTTGGGGCTTATATATACTATGCTGCCCGCCGTTATGCCTGTCGGCTCTGAGTCGAACTCGTTGTATTTCATCAGCTTGCCCTTACGTATGCGCAATGACGAGGCTATTGATTCGAGCGTCTGCCCCTGCGATGCGATGACGCACAGGCAACCGTTGTTTTTATATATGGGCACACCTCGTTTCTTGCCTGCCGACGGCATGCCTGCCGGGTCGAACTTGGGCCCGTTGTAATAACCTGCGGGAGCTCCTAACGGGGCGCCGTAAGCCCCCTCCGACGTGCCGCTCGGACGCACAGGCTCCGGTGCGGGAATCATGCTTATATGCTTGCTCGGCCTCTTGTTGTCATACTCGTAATAATCGTCTTGTTGCGGCTTGTATGACGGTTTTGAGGGCGTCTGCGGACGAGTCACCGTGGTGGTTGTGGTCTGCGGACGTTTTACCGTGTTTTGCGGGTATCTGTTCGTCGTGGCCTGCGGGTAACGGTTGGTGCTTGTCTGCGGCAGCCTGTCTGACGATGCCGTCTGCTGTATGCGGTTGTTGCTCGACACCACGGTGGGGCGGGGTATCGTCACCACCCTGTTTGCCGTGTAAGGAGGGCGTGAGGTCACCGACGTGGCCGAGGTGTAAGGTGGCCTGTAAGTGTAATCGGGGTCTAAAGAGCCGTCTGCGTCGGGCAGTTCGGGGCGTGAAGATCTCGGCGGACGCGTCGTGCTGCCGATAACCCTGGGCGGCGGCACTATCACCGGTCCGCCGTTTTGACCGCGCGAGCCTGAGGGACGCCCTGTCATGGGCGGCGGCAATGTCTCGTTGCGGCGGGGTGTGTCGTTTTTGGTCTCGGGCTGCTGTGCGGGGCGCGTGTTGTCTGTCACGCGAGTGGTCACCGTGGGCTGCTCGGGCTCTTTGCGACCCGCGCCCGAGTTGGCCACCTCGAGGTCGAGGTTCTGAAGCCCGTATTGCTCTATGGTGCGAATGAGCATGTTGGAATAGTCGGGGTTGGTGGCGTAACCGGCCTGGCTCAAGCCACGCGCCCAGCTTCTGTAATCGGTGGGGTTGAGGTTGAAGAGAAAACGGTAACGCTGCGAGCCTGACAGAAAGTCGGAATGGTCACGGAATGAGTCGTATGCGCTTCGATAGCTGCGGAAACATTCGTCTTTCTGGTCGTCGTCGTGATATATGACGCCGCCTTTCCACGTGCTTTTGCATTTTATGCCGAAATGGTTGTTGGCATTGAGGGCCAGGGGGCTGTTGCCGCTGTCTGACTCCACCAAAGCCTGAGCCATCTTTATGCTTGCCGGGATGCCATACTCCTGCATGGCCTCGACGGCGAGATTTTTATAGGTGTCAATATATTCGATGGCGGTCATTCGACGTTGCTGCTTCTCGGCGCCGAATGCTGCCGGAAACAGTTGCGAAACAAGAATCAGTACGAGCAGAGTTCTTTTCATAATTCGAACCGTAAGTTAAACCTCTAATTAATGAATTGGCAATTAACATAATACTCTGTGTATATCTTCTTGTATAATATGTAATATCCGCGTAAGATACGATATCTATATAATAAACATGGCAAAGATAATAAAAAAGTTGAACAACACCTTATGGTAATGTCGTTTTTTTATCGCGCAGGGCCATGAGCGCTGGCTGTTGTGATGCGTAATCCGGGGGCTGTCGCTTTTTTGCCCGTGTTTGTAATATGGTTCAAAAAATAACTCCTGACGAGCCTATAGCCCGGCCGGCATATTCAACATGGTTTTAGAGTCAGCAAAGCCGTGTCCCGCCAAGACACGTGACTTTCTGGCGCGCGCCATGAAATATAATGCAGAAAGAGCCGATACGTCAATAAGTGAAACTGCTTCCGCCTATGAATTCGCGTATGAGCGATGTCGGCGGCACCTCTTTGTCGTCTATCGGCATGAAGAAGTCGAGCATCTTTAGCAGACGACGTGCCTCGCTGTACTCTTTCTCGGTGTCGGGCACCTCCATGAGCAGTGGTTCGGCATATCGTTTCAGTATGCTGATCTCGAATATCAACGAGCTGTTGAACATATAGTCGGCCTCCTCCTGATAGGGGAATATGTTCTTCTCCTCTCCCCGGCGCACGCTCCCCCAGCGACGCAATGTGTCGAGGGCGGTGTGCGAACGGTACTTGCTGTCACGCACTATGCGTCTGAGCAGACGGTTGTCGGTTGTCGAGAAGCGCGACAGGTTGTCCATCGATATGGTCGTGAGCGCCGATACGTATATGCGGAATGTATTGCTGTCGGGAATGTCGCGGGCAATGGCGGGGTTGAGGGCGTGAATGCCCTCGACTATTATCACCGAGTCTGGCGACAGCTTCATGCGTGTGCCGTCGTAATAGCGTCGTCCCTCCTTGAAGTCAAACTTGGGTATCTCGACCTCCTGCCCGGCGACAAGACGGCTCAGGTTGTCGTTGAAGAGCTCCAGATCCACGGCTTCAAGCGCCTCGAAGTCGTGTCCTCCTTTCTCGTCCAACGGAGTCTTGTCGCGGTCGACGAAATAGTTGTCCATCGACAACACCACGGGGGCGAGCCCGAACACCCTCAGCTCTATGTTGAGCCTCATGCCGAAAGTGGTCTTGCCGCTCGACGAGGGGCCAGATATCAATATCAGCTTCAACCCACGGTCGCGTCGCTCCATTATGGTGTCGCTAAGGGCGGTAAACAGCCTCTGTTGCAACGCCTCGCCTATTTTTATTATGTCGCTGCCACGGCCCTCTATTATCTTCGAGTTGAGCAGTCCTATATTGGAGACGTCGAGCACCTTGAGCCACTCTTTGTGCATCCTGAACACGTCATACATCTTCTCTATGCCTCCCGACTCGTCTATCTGCAAAGGGTTGTCGCGACGGGGCACACACAGCAGGAAGCCCTCGTGAAACGGCCTTACGTCAAATACCTTCACCATGCCCGACGAGGGGGCGAGAGTGCCGTAAAAATAGCCGTGCACGTCGGCCATGTCGTTGACCGTGGCATAGAGGTGACGCCGTGTGTTTAGCAACCTGAGCTTGTCGCTCTCGCCGGCATAAATGGCTTCGGCCTCGGTGCGATGCACTATCTGGCGCGTTATGGGTATGTCGGCCTCAGTAAGCTCGCGCATGCGTCCCGCAATGGCCTCGGCCATGCCCTCATGGGCCTCCACTCCCTCCACGACGAAGTAAAAACCCCTCCCCAACGAGTGTTGTATCTTGAGCACCCCTTGCGGAAAGAGGTCGCGCACCGCCTTGTAAAGCACGAAGAAGAGCGTACGCTGATATACCCGCGCCCCTTCGAAGTGGGTGGCATCTATGAAACGTACGTTTTTGGGCTCGTAAACGCGATAGTTGAGGTCTTTCGATTTGTTGTTTACATAAGCGGCTATAAACGGATATTTGTCTTTTGAGGGTAACATCATGGCAACCTCTCCCAGAGAGATGCCCTTGGCAACGACTATCTCGCTGTCGTTATTCTCGCATCTTATCTTTACTGTCTCCATATCTTTGCGTGTGCTGAAAAATTAAACTGTTCCACCGGTTACCCCGATTTAAAAAATCACTCCCCGTAAAACTCCTCTCCGAAAACTCTATGCCCCTTCCGATAAACGGAAGCCTTACGCCCCCTTTATCACCCCGGCAAACAGCGAAGCCATCTTGTCGGTGGCCCGTCGTCCTGCCTCCAACACCTCCGAATGGTCGGGCGGGGTGGGGGTGTCGGGGTCGTTTATGTTGGTTATCAGCGACGCGGCCATCACCTCCATGCCGGCATGACGTGCCGCAATCACCTCCGTGGCTGTCGACATGCCCACGGCGTCGCCGCCTATCGAGCGATAGAAGCGCACCTCTGCCGGGGTCTCGTATGACGGTCCCGTGACGGCCACATATACACCCTCGCGCAGCTCTATGCCCGCTTTGGAGGCAGTCTCGAATGCCACTTCGCGCAATCGGGGCGAGTATGCGTCGACCATAGAGGGGAAGCGCACCCCGAAACGCTCTTCATTGGGCCCTATCAAAGGGTTGGGTATGAAGCTGATATGGTCTTTTATTATCATTATGTCGCCCACAGACAGTCCCTCACCTATGCCGCCCGCCGCATTCGACAGCAGCAGGGTGCGCACCCCCATGGCCGCCATCAGCCTCACGGGGAGAGCTGTCACCGCCGCGGGATAACCCTCATAGAAGTGGAAGCGGCCGTTCATCATAACCACCCTCTTGCCTCCTATCGTGCCCAGTATCATGTTGCCCTTGTGCCCCTCGACCGTCGGCGTGGGGAATCCCGGAATGGACGAATAGGCTATTGTCACAGGCGATTCAACCAGCTCCGAGAGCGACCCTAACCCCGAACCCAGCACCACGCCTATCTCGGGCACGAATTCCGCCGCCCTCTCCATGGCGAAGTCCATAAAGGGCGCACAATCGCCACTTTTAATAATGTAACTCATGACTGATAATTTATGCTTTGCAAGGCAAAAAACATGCCTCTTTACTCATCTTTGGTAAAGATACGCCAAAACATTTGAAAAAACAAACGAGAAAACAGCGGTGTGCCATACGGTCGGTTATTGCTTGCGGAAACTGACGTTTTGGTTTGCGGGGACTGCCATTATTTTGCGGGAACTGCCGTTTTGATTTGCTGAAACTGCCTCCGGCGGCCCTTCCGGG
>CAMRVW010000145.1 GCA_947054185.1 uncultured Rikenellaceae bacterium
TCAAAACGGGGTCTGAGACCCCTCCCCCGGAAGGGCCGCCGGAGGCAGTTCCCGCCAACAAGAGCGAGGCAGTTTCAGCAAACAATTAAACGTCAGTGTCCGCCTTACTCTATGCCGAGGTCCTTGCGTATGGCTGCAATCTTCCGGTCTGTCTCTTTTTCGGCCTCTTCGAGAGATGAGGTGATAGGCTGACGTACGCCGAAGTAAAATTTGATTTTAGGCTCGGTGCCTGAGGGACGTGCCGATATCTTGCTGCCGTCTTGAGTGAAGAACTGCAATACGTTTGACTTGGGAAGGTCAATGGCTTTTTTGGTGCCGTCGTTGAGACATGTCTGCTCTCTGAGCTGGTAATCTTTTATGAGGGTTACGGGTGAGCCGCCTAATGTCTTGGGCGGGTTTGAGCGTAACTGACTCATCATGCCTGCGATGGCCTCGGCGCCGTCTTTGCCCTGCTTGGTGATGGATACCATTGACTCTTTGTAATAGCCGTATTGCTGATATATCTTGCCGAGCAGCTGATAGAGCGTCAACCCTTGCTCTTTTGCCCACGCCATTGTCTCGGCCACGAGCACAGAGGCGGAAACCGCATCTTTGTCGCGTACGAAGTCGCCGGCCAGATAACCATAGCTCTCTTCGCCGCCGCCGATGTATTGCTTTGTGCCTTCGTTGCGACGTATGATGTCGGCGATGAACTTAAAGCCTGTGAGCACGTCGTAATGGCCGACGCCGAACGAATCGGCTATGGCTATGAACAGCTCGGTGGTCACTATGGTCTTGACAATAAACTCCTTGCCGGTCAGTTTGCCGAGCTCTTTCCAGCGGCTGAGCAGGTAATAGGTGAGCAGTGAGCCGGTCTGGTTGCCGTTGAGAAGCACCATTTTGCCGTGGTTGTCGCGTACGGCGATGCCTATGCGGTCGGCGTCGGGGTCGGTGGCTATGACCAGGTCGGCGCCTATCTTTTCAGCGCGTTCGATGGCTAACTTGAGGGCCGATGCCTCCTCGGGGTTGGGCGATATGACGGTGGGGAAGTTGCCGTCGGGAGTCGATTGCTCTTCTATGACGGTTACGTTGGTGAAGCCGCATCGTGCCAATGCTTTGGGTACCAGTGTGATGCCGGTGCCGTGAATGGGGGTGTACACTATGGAGGTGTCGGCAAATTTCTTGACAGCCTCGGGTGAGAGGGTAAGGCCGGCGACCTTGTCGAGATATACTTTGTCGACATCTTCGCCTATCATTATGATCTTGCCGTTGCCGCCGTTCCATTTGACCTGGTCGACAGACTCTATTTTGTTGACTTCGTCGATTATGTTGACGTCGTGGGGGGCGATGACCTGTGCGCCGTCGTTCCAGTAAGCCTTGTAACCGTTGTACTCCTTGGGGTTGTGCGAGGCGGTTATGACAACACCGCTTTGGCAGCCGAGGTGACGTATTGCAAACGACAGCTCGGGGGTGGGGCGCAACGATTCGAAGAGATAGACGGTAAAACCGTTGGCTGCGAATATGTCGGCTGTGGTTTTGGCAAATAGCGGGCTGTTGTTGCGGCTGTCGTGAGCCACGGCAACGCTTATGGGGCTTGAGGCGAACTCTTTTTTGAGATAGTTGGCCAGACCCTGGGTGGCCATGCCGACCGTGTATGTGTTCATGCGGTTGGTGCCGACCCCCATGATGCCGCGCAGGCCTCCGGTTCCGAACTCTAAAGTCTTATAGAAAGACTCGTTAAGCTCTGCGGGGTCGCTCTCCATCATTCTGCGTACCTCTTCTTTGGTCTTCTGGTCGAAATTGCCGTCGAGCCATTTTTGGGCTCTCTCCATTGTGCTTTTTTCTATGTTCATATCGGTAATTGTTATTAGTCCTTTACGGGTGTGTTTTGCCGTGACTTTTTGCTTTGTTTCAGCCTTGGCCTGTCCTTGTTTATGTCTTATACAAATGTACGAAATTTTCGTTAAAACGGTACAACTTTTTTTGATTTTTATACCGGTGTGTCTCCAGGCGTTTTTTGCCGGAATGACAGTGTGCCTTTTACCGGGGAAAGAGAGATGACAAAGAGAGAGTTTTGCTGCCATCGCGGTCGTGGAACATAGCTCAAACCCTTGTTTTTAGGTGGAACAATTTAATGTAATATATTGATATACAGTAATTTGCTTATGAAATTGGTTGTCGTCAAGATGTTGTACCGCATTACTAATAATTAGTATAAAAATTTTTAGTATCCTAAATTAGTGATATTGTTGTGGTTGGATTTGGCAATGAAAATAATGTAAAAAAACAACAGAAAAAGGATTTTTTTTTCTCTTTTTATTTACCATATTTGCATCAGGAAAGACAAAAAATCACCCGATTTAATAAGATGATCTGTTCCGTTTTTCTGACGAGGGAAGATGGAGTGGGGGATGGTCGTCTCGGATTTCGGGCTGATTGTTCGGATTGTTTAATGTTGAAATGATGCAGACGGATCAAAATACCAAATGGCAGAACTGCCTATTGACTATCAAGGAGCTTATCTCGCAAGATGAGTTTGTCAGGTGGTTCAAACCGACGGTTGTGCATGGCTTTGACGGGCAGACGCTTCGTCTTCGTGTGCCGAGCAAAGATTTTGTCGATCACATCAACGACAACTATATAATGATGTTGCGCCCCATTCTTTTCAATGAATTCGGCGCCAATATCACGCTCAAGTATGCGGTGCCGCGTCAGGAAAGTGGCGAGATGGCGCCTATTAAAACGTTTTTGAACACTACCAACACACAAAATATAAAGAACCCCTTCGTAATTCCGGGGGTCAAGAGGGTGGTGGTCGATCCGCAACTGAATTTCGATTACACGTTCGAGAACTTTATCGAGGGCGAGTGTAACCGGCTGGCTCGTACCGCCGGTCAAAAGATATCCATGGAGCCCGGAACGACCGCCTTCAACCCTTTGTTCATTTACGGTGAGTCGGGCTTAGGTAAGACCCATTTGGCACAGGCTATAGGTATAGAGGTCAAGAAACGTTTCCCCGACAAGTATGTGCTTTACGTGAGCGCGCAGAAGTTTCAGGCGCAGTACACCAGCGCCATGCAACGCAAGGAGATTAACGACTTCATACATTTCTATCAGATGATAGACGTGTTGATTGTCGACGATATACAGGAGTTTTCCGGAAACAAGCCCGGCACTCAAAACACTTTCTTCAACATATTCAACCACTTGCATCTCTCTAAAAAGCAGTTGGTGCTCACCTCCGACAAGCCTCCCGTGGAGCTGAAAGATATTGAAGAGCGCCTGTTGACTCGCTTTAAGTGGGGGCTTTCCGTGGAGCTGACGACGCCTGATTATGAGACTAAGGTCAAGATTATCAGGAATAAATGTCGCAGGTTGGGGGTCGATATTGATGAAGAGATAATAGAGTTTCTGGCCGAGAACATCAAGGCCAATATTCGTGAGATTGAAGGTGCCATATCTTCGTTCATCGCTAATGCGACGCTTTTGGGACGTCCGGCCACCATATCGTTGGCTCGTGACATATTGAAAGCCTATGTGAGCTTCAGTCGCAAGGAGATAACTCCCGAGGCGATATGCGAGATTGTTTACACCTTCTTTAACGTCACTAAAGAGGACTTCTTCTCGAAGAAGCGTTCGCGAGAGATTGTCCAGGCACGACAAGTGTCGATGTATCTGTGTAAAAAGCATACCAATTTGTCACTCAAGAGTATCGGTGAAGCCATAGAGCGCGATCATGCCACTGTGGTGCATGCGATAAAGACCGTGACCAATCTGATAGAGACCGATAAGGGGTTGCGGGCACACATAGAACAGATAGAAAAACAAATAAGATAAACAATCAACGGTTTTGAAAAAGGCAAGTAACAGTCCGGAGTCTCGGGCTGTTATTTTGTCTTTGAAAGGGTGACTCTGAGAAGTAACTTGAGATTGGAGTCGGGAGAGTTGGACGTTTGAGAGAACTTTAGGGTTTAGCTTATTTAACATAATTAAATGCGCAAAAAATGATTATTAGAGAAGAGTTGATACGTGGCAAAGCATTGCATAATGTGGCGGTGGGGATGATGTTGGCGGCGCGAACAGCACCTAAGGCCAAAGGGGTGGATGTTTTGCAGGTGGCCATGTTTGAGGGAGATGATATTCGTCATCTTTCGGGTCGCATGAGAGAGCTGGCGGGGAAACTGGATAAGGGCTTCTTTGTGCGGGATGCAGAAAATATATTGCAGGCGGGGGCTGTGGTGTTGATAGGTGCAAAGGTGAAACCTGCCGGTTTGAATTGCGGGTATTGTGGTTTTATGACATGTGCCTCAAAAGAGGAGTTGAGAGATGTGCCTTGCTCGTTTAACTCGATAGACTTGGGTATAGCTGTGGGTTCGGCTGTATCGTTTGCTGCCGATTCGCGTGTCGACAGTCGCGTGATGTATTCGGTTGGTGAAGCGGTTAAAAATATGGGGGTTATGAAGGAGTGTTCGCAGATTATCGGGATACCCATAAGTTGTTCGGGTAAGAATCCGTTTTTGACAGAGCTCCGATGAAGTAAATGTCAATATTGTTTTGTGTTTGCGGCCTCGCTTTTGCGGGGTCGTTTTTTGTCTGAATTTGGCACAAGGTTTGATTATTCATGTGTTGAGATGAAATAATTGATTTGAATCATAATATACATTATGTTAAATAGTGTATATTGGAAAAAACAGCTGACGCATCAAAAGAAATATATTTGGTGAGAAAATAAATTTTAACTGTTTGTTAGTGATTAAATTGTTGTATTAATTGGTGTTTTGTTAAAATAATAATTATTTATTGGGTATATGTTATATTTGTGTGGAATCGCTATTTATATTAATAATATCTATGTAAATAGTGAATTATTGGTTGTTATTCTGTAAATATAACATATATTTAAATTTCAATAGCTTGCCGGTATCGCTCCGGCGGCC
>CAMRVW010000146.1 GCA_947054185.1 uncultured Rikenellaceae bacterium
GCAATTATTAAGGCAGTGACTTATGGATGGAAATTAGGTTCATTACTTCCCAGTCCTGCCCTCCGCAGGCTCCGAGTCGCTCTCCGTAATAGCAAAAGCACGTTACCTCTGAGAATCCGCTCCGGCAGGCTATCAGAAAGATGTCCGTGACACCCAAAGAATTAATCATTGGCGGACACAACGTACGCTATAACCGTACTGCTTAGTGTTGTGGCTCACGCCCAAACTGCTGCTATGGAAGTACAGGCGGTACGCGTCGTTAGAACTGTACGCAACTGACGACCAATAGCTTCCGTACGCACTCGCGAGGTTCAACGTCCCGAGCGAATTATAGTCACGCCAACCGACAGCTGGAAACTCCAACTTCTTGGAAGTATCAGTTTTTAGTGTCAAGGTGATATAACCATAGTCTGATGATGTCCATCCTCTGTGCCGCTCTCACGCCATGTTTTGTCCAGTGCTTCCGTTTAGTGTTTGCTCTCCTGCTCCTGCGTCCTTTCCGCGATGGTCATGGCCCATATTTTGAAATACTTTAGGCACAAAACCCCTCAGGGCCAAAAACGAAAGTTATGTGTAAAGGTGTGAGACCCAAGTCGAACATCTTTACACATAACTTTCGTACTTATCCTTAGTTGTTCCTCAAATATCTCAAACCGGGGTCCGTGACCCCTCCCCCGGAAGGGCCGCCGGAGGCAGTTACAGCAAACCATTAAAGGAGGCAGTGCAAGCAATCAAAACGGCAGTTACCGTAATATAAACAGCAGTGTCTGCAACGTTATTTGATCACCTCTTCAATTGCGTTCATGGCCTCATCATAACCGAATCCTCGCGAAGCGGCAAACCTCAACAGCTTGCCTTTAAGGTCATAATCGTTCTTGGCGCTAATGCTGCGTTTTTTGTATGAGAGCATCTCGACCAGACGATGGTGCCTCTCGTCGTTGTCTGAGAAGAGCTCAAGAGCCGCATCTATCAACTCGTCATCTATGCGTTTTGCCCTGAGGGCAGCCCTTATCTTATAGTCTCCCCAACCCGAAAAGCGTATCTTGTCTTCCACAAAGGCGCGCGTGTAACGCTCCTGGTCGATGTAACGCTGGGCAACCAACATGTCCACAACCTCACGTTGCGCCTGAGCATCGACTCCCCAGCGCGTCATCAGCCTTATGGCATCAAAACAACACTTTTCACCACGCGAACAAAGCGCCATAAGCTTGTCTGCCGCCTCTGAAGGGGTCACCTCTCTCTTGACAAGCTCTCTATTGTAATCTCTTTTATATCTCATAACCGCTCATTCTCAACCATGCCAACACATCTCCTGTTTCAAAATAGAGATGCCTCACACTCTGACCGCACTGACAAAACGCTCTTTACCGAACATATCGCGCTCTATTCTCACATCAGAAAGCCCCGCCCTGACACACAAATCGGCAGTCTCAGCCCCGAAAGCCTCGTTTATCTCAAAATACAACATACCTCCCGGAGATAAGGCCGACGCGGCAAGAGAAGCTATCTTGCGATAGAACAGCAGAGGGTCGTTGTCAGGCACAAAGAGAGCCGAGTGCGGCTCATACCCCAACACCGTATCACTCATGCCTTGACGCTCGCTGTCACGCACATAAGGCGGATTACTCACTATCACATCGGTACGCTCCAACGAATGGCATTCAAGTATGTCGCACTCACAAAAACGCACACGTTCACAGCCGAGACGCCGACCGTTCTCACGCGCCACGGCAAGAGCACCGGCACTTATATCTAACCCCAAAGCCTCGGCACCAAGCTCTTCGGCAAGAGTTATGGCTATCACGCCGCTGCCGGTGGCAATGTCGGTCAGACGCAACCCCTCGACGCCACGCCATCGCTCTGTAATCATGGCCACCAGCTCTTCGGTCTCGGGTCGCGGTATCAACACATCAGCGTTAACCATAAACCTGCGACCCATGAAGAATGTGTACCCGGTGACATAACGTACAGGCTCTCCCGCCTTGATTCTCGTCAGCGCACCATCGACATCGCACTGCGACACAACGCACTCACGCTCGGGGTGAGCGACAAGGGCCGTCCTGTCTGCCGACTCGAAATGATCAAGCAACACCATGGCCACAGCCACCGCCTCACGTCGATCCATAACCCCGGCAAGGGAGGCCGATATGTGGTTGTAAAGTTCTCCTAATGTCATAACGATACCTTGGTTGAAACCCACCGCAAAGATATGTTTTTCCCACCACATGTGCCATATCGGCACAATATATCTCCTTAGCACAACCCCGGTCGATTAACTTCTGCCATCCCTGTTTCGTTTGTTGTCTGCCACTCTGCTTACACGTCTTTTCGCGCAACGGTCATGGCCCGTGTCTGATATCTTTCAGGCACTCAGTCTCAGGGCAGAAAAACGGATATATGATATACAGGTGTAAAGCGTGTCCTTAAGACCGCTTTACACCTGTATATCATATATCCGTACTTATTCCTTAGTTTGTCCTCAATATATCAAAACGGGGTCCGTGACCCCTCCCCCGGAAGGGCCGCCGGAGGCAGTTCCGGCCAAACAAAAAACGGCAGTAACTGCAAAAAATCCCTCCTCTTATGCAAGGGGAGAGATTTGAAAAGAGTTTGTTATGTTATGGTGGGTCGTTATGCTCAGATACCGCTTATTTGTGATGCGAATTCTTTCCATCCCTCGGCATTCTTATACTTGTCAACGCTTGCGGCCGGGACTTTTATGGATAGATTGACAGAAGGAGGCACCATTATGGAATATGCAGAGGGAGGATTGGAGGCATTGCATGTCACCTGAGTAAGGCCTGTACAGTTCTGAAACACGAATCCGCTTATGTCGGTCACTTTATCGGGAATGGTTATGGAGGTGAGGCCGCAACCGTAAAAGGCGCTGCCGCCAATGGTGATGATATTGGCAGGCAGGGTGATGTCGGCAAGAGAGGCGCAGTTATAGAACGCCTCCGTACCGATGGAGGTGATATTGCCGTTGAGGGAGACTTTGTTTAGCTTTCTGCACCCCTTAAACATGTCGGCTTCGACATTTGTTATCCCCGGCAGGGATGCTTCGGTAAGCTCGGTGCATATAGAGAAGACTCCGCTGCCGATTGTTGTGACGCTTGCCGGCAAAAGTGCCGATTTTATTTTAGTACCCGAAAAGGCGCCGACACCTATCGTTTTTGTGCCGTCGGCAATAACGGCCTCGGAAAGGTTGCTGCAAGAGAAGAATGCCTTGTCGGCAATGGTGACAACGCCACCGGGTATGCTTATCGTCTCTATGCCGCTGCCAGAGAATGCCTCCTCGTTTATGGCGGTGACAGTGGCGGGTATCACTATCTCCTTTAACGACCTGCAACCGCTGAAAAGCGACTTGTTGATCACGGCAAGCTGTGCGGGGAGCGTTATTTTGCTCAGGTTGTTGCAGTTTTTGAAAACCGCCTCTTCTATTTTACTGACATTGCCCAGATTGATGGTTGTGATATTTTCGCAACCGTTGAAAGTATTGCTCTCTATCAGCTTTACCTTGTCGGGTATTACTATATTTTTGAGGTTGGTGCACTCCCAGAAGCTCCACTCTTTCAAAGAATCCAAACCCTTAGGCAGGGTTATGTCGTCGATGCTCGATTTTGCGAAAGCCATTTTGCCTATCTTCTTCACGTTGTCGGGCATGGTGATTTTTTTGAGAGCGGTGCAATTGAAAAATGCCGAGTCGCCAACTATTTCAACACCTTGCGGAAGAGATATGCCGGTGAGCGTCTTACAATTTCTAAAGGCATTGATGCCTATGGTTTTGACTTCGCCCTCAAACTCAAGCACCCCGTTGGTGCCGTTGCGCAAATTGGCCATCAAAGGTGTTCCGAAGGCCTCTTTATCGAATATGATCTTATCGCTGGAGGTGTAAAGGATGCGGTTAGGGGCGGCAGGCGGAAGTTCGACAACCTGTTTGGCGGGCCCATCTTCATTAGACTTACCGCAACCGAACAGAAGACCAGTTAAAGCAACAAGGTAGAAAAGCTTTTTCATGAAAACTGAAAGTTTTTCTATCCGCACCTCGATAGTGATTATCTTAAAATAGGAAAAGCGTGGTGCTGAAAGCCTATTTTAGATGACCCGGTCCTAGGAAAACCTTTTAGCATAAAATAAGCAACAGCCCCACGCTTATATTCATAACGATATGAATATATAACGTGAAGAGGAGGTCTGCTTATTCTCTGCTTGGCGAATTTCCTAGGTTCGGTCATCGAGAATAAACTTACACTTTCCGTGTTTGTCAGTATGTTACAAAGACAAAGATATAAAGATAATCGGAAAATGCAAAATAAACAGACCCCTCCGGCTGTTGCTCGCTGCAAATTTCGACAAAAGGTTTTGTAAAATCAATATTGAAAAGCATGAATGTTAGTTTTATATTGCCCAAGTGTCATTTTTCCCTCTCATACCCCCTATTATCGTGCCTCTGGCGGGTTCTTCCGGGGGAGGAGTCACGGAAAGGGTGTGGAGGCGGGGCGTCAAAATATCGGCGGGCGTTTGTCTGGCTGTGGCGGGCCGACCTGCGGTCGGCCTCATGGGGTGCGGATTCGGGATCATGTGCGTGATGAGTGAGATTTTTGGCATTACGGAGAGCGGAACGGAGCCTGCGGAGGGCAGAGCGAAAGAGTCATGGGCGGCGGTGATGCGCTTTAGTCACTGCATATATATTACTCACCGTGTTGCGGCCCTCCGTTGGCGG
>CAMRVW010000147.1 GCA_947054185.1 uncultured Rikenellaceae bacterium
TCTTGGGTGTCGGCGAGATGCTTAAGTTGCTGAGATATAATTGCCAATCGGGGTTGCGGCCCTCCGTTGGCGGAGGCTCCGGGCCGCTCGGGACTCGTGACCTCGTCCCGTTCCATAAGGAATTTTTGTTTACGTCACACTTCGTGTGTCGGGTATAAGGAATAGTGTGCGGTTTTCGTTCCTCAGACCGCGAGTGTGGGCCGACCGCAGGTCGGCCTCATGGGGTGCGGATTCGGGTTCATGGGGTGCGGATTCGGGTTCATGTGCGTGATGAGTGAGATTTTTGGTGTGACGGAGAGTGGCGCGGAGACTGCGGAGGGCAGAGCGGGGAGGCGATGCGCGGGTGAGCGTGATTGATTCACTGCGGTATATATTGCTGTGCGGTGTTGCGGCCCTCCGTTGGGGGAGGCTCTGGGCCGCTCGGGCCTTGTTCCTCGGCCCGTTTACAAGGAATTTTTGTTTACGGCATCCTTCGTTAGGCCGGGTATAAGGAATGTGTGCGGTCTGAGGTCAAGGGTGTGATGAGCGGTATTTTGTCTTGACGGAGAGCGGGACGGAGACTGCGGAGACTGCGGAGGTGGGGCGGTGTCGGTTTTGGTGGAGGTCGGTCTTAATAAAAAGCCTGCATATTGCCTATATAGAGGAAAAAAGAACTATTTTTGCAGGGAGAAAAGATTTTGCCGATGAGTCAGAGGAGTCCTGGTATAATACAGTCTGTTATTCCCATTGTGGTGTTGGTGGGGATGATATCGTTTAATGTGTTCTATTTGAGCGATTACACCCTTTCGGGAGCCAATCAGTTGGCGCTGATGGTGTCGTCGGCAGTGGCGGCGACGGTGGCTGCTTATAACGGGGTGTCGTGGAACGAACTGTTGGACGGTATTGTGCGAACCATAACATCGGCGTTGCCGGCGATAATAATATTGCTTATAATAGGTATGCTCTCGGGCACGTGGATGATGAGCGGTGTGGTGCCGTCGATGATATATTACGGTCTTGATATTTTGCGACCGGAATATTTCCTGCCTGCCACGGTGGTGTTGTGTGCTGTGGTGTCGGTGTCTATAGGAAGTTCGTGGTCGACCATCGCCACCATAGGGGTGGCTCTGTTGGGTATAGGCGAGGCGTTGGGTTTTGATGCGGCCGTGGTGGCGGGGGCCATAATATCGGGGGCCTATTTCGGAGACAAGGTGTCGCCGCTGTCTGACACCACCAATCTGGCTGCCGCCGTGGCGGGTACGCCTTTGTTTATCCACATAAAGTATATGATGTACACCACGGTGCCGTCGATTGTGATAACGTTGGCGGTGTTTGTGTGCATGACATTTGCCGGGGCGCACGAGGGTGGCGGCAGGGCGGAGGAGATACAGCAGGGCATAGCCTCTCTTTACAATGTGTCGCCGTGGTTGTTTCTGATACCTGTTGCCGTGATTGTGATGATTGTGCGTAAGATGCCGGCCATACCGGTGTTGTTTATAGGTGCCGTTATGGGAGCTGTGGCGGCTGTGGTTTTCCAGCCCGAGATGATGAGTTCGCTTTCAGGTGGAGACACCTCGGCGGCGGGCATTTATAAGACGGTGTCTATGGGTATGTTCGGGCCGACGGAGGTTAAGGGTGCGTCGCCTGAGGTGGCCGAGTTGTTGTCGACGGGAGGAATGGCGGGGATGCTCGACACCGTGTGGCTGATAGTGACGGCCATGATATTCGGGGGCATATTGGAATCGGGGCATCTGCTTGAGCGTCTCACCTATGCCATAACCAGGAGGGTGCGTCGTGCAGGCGGTCTGGTGACGGCCACCTCGGGCACGTGTCTGTTGTTCAACGTAACCACGGGCGACCAGTATATGTCTATAGTGATACCGGGCAAGATGTTCGTGCGTTCGTATGAGCGGGCCGACATTGCGCCGCAGCTTCTGAGCCGTACGCTCGAAGACAGCGCCACGGTGACATCGGTGTTGGTGCCGTGGAACACTTGCGGAGCCACGCAGGCCTCCATATTGGGTGTGGCGACGGCCGCATATGCGCCTTTCGCCTTTTTTTGTTACCTTAGTCCGCTGATAACCATATTGTATGGCTGGATAGGAGTTAAGATACCGAAGCTCTCGCAACAGGGGGTGCCCCTTGAAAGGGTGCCCGATATGCCTATGTGACGGATGTGTTGAAAAATGTTGTTGTATGGTCGGATTGGGATGTGTCGATGATAATGGCTTGGTGTGCGGTTACCGTGTGACGGTGGTGGGGTGCGGTCGTGTGGCTGCGGCTCTGTGTCGTTCACTGTCTGCTGCCGGGTGCGGTGTTGTGATGGCGGGGCGTGACGAAGAGAGGGTAAGGCGGGTGGCCGGGGAGTGCGGTGTGGCGTGGAGCGCGTTGGAGCGCATCGAGCCATCTGACATTGTGGTAATTGCCGTCAGTGACGATGCGGTCTCTCAGGTGGGTTGTATGGTGGCTGACAGGTTGGCGGGCAGTGGCGCCGTGGTGGCTCACACGTCTGGTACGGTGTCTATGTCGGCACTCGACGGCAGGCTTGCGCGAGGGGTTTTTTATCCGCTGCTCAGCTTTACGGGTGGCGATGATGACTTTGCCGCGGCTCCGTTGCTGATAGAGGGCGACAGCGCCGACAGTGTCGATCGTCTTTCGCAGTTGGCGCGGGTGATAGGGTCGAAGTGGGCTGTGATGGGTTCGCAGGAGCGTGGCCGGCTTCATCTGGCTGCTGTATTTGCAAATAATTTCGTTGTAAGGATGCAGGCGTTGGCATGCGGCTGGTGTCGTGAGAACGGCATTGACTATGACCTGTTGAAGCCCCTGATAGCCACGGCCGCAGTGAGGACCACACGTCCCGGGGTCGACCCTGCCGACTGTCAGAGCGGGCCGGCCGCGAGGGGCGACATCTCCACCATTGCGGGTCACAGGGCTTTGCTCGAGGGGCATGACGATATGTTGAGAGTGTATGATGCGGTCACCCGCTCTATAATGGGTGACAGGTTCAGGTAAAAAAGTATTGCGATGGCAAATTTCAAAGAGGAGTTATCGGGAGTGAAGGCTTTTGTTTTCGATTGTGACGGTGTATTCACCGATTGCACCATAACGTTGATGCCTCCCGATTATGAGGCTGTGCGCACCTTTAATGCCCGTGACGGTTTTGCTGTGGCGTTGGCGGTGAAGCGCGGTTATCCGGTGGCTATAATATCGGGTGGCAAAGGCGAGGGGGTGAGGCGTCGGTTCGAGGGGTTGGGTGTGTCCCATATCGAGCTCGGGTGCGGCGACAAGTTGGCGGCCACGCGTCGTTTCGTTCAAAAGGCGGGGGTGGAGATGAGCGATGTGATGTTTATGGGTGACGATGTGCCCGATGTCGAGACGATGATGGCGGTGGGGGTGCCGGTGTGTCCTAATGATGCCGCGCCCGAAAACAAGGCTGTGGCGCGTTATGTGTCGCATCTGTGTGGCGGCAAGGGGTGTGTGCGCGATGTTATAGAGCAGGTGTTGAAAGCGCAGGGAAGGTGGGCCGAGTGCGGGTCGGAGAGAGATATTTTTTCGCGATAGGTTCGGTTTTTACGAAAAAACAGTATTTTTGTTAGGCGGCTCGGTTTTTTGGGGGATGGGTGTGTGGCGTTTTGAGGTTTTAGGGGGAGGTTTTGGAAAAATTTCGGCGGGAGGGTTTTTCGGCGGGGCTTTTGGAGCGGCCGGTAAATTTTCGGGGGTTGGAATTCGGGGGTGTTCGGCTTGGGGACTTTGTTTTTTCGGAGGATGTTGGAAATAAGGTTTTTCATTTAAACAGATAATTTTATGACACTTATCAAATCGATATCCGGCATACGCGGTACCATAGGCGGTTGCGTGGGCGACAATCTTACACCGCTCGATCTGGTGCGTTTCGTATCGGCATATTGTAAATGGCTTCGCGGCGGTGACAGCAGTCGCAGGCTCAGGGTTGTGTTGGGGCGTGATGCCCGCATATCGGGTCCTATGGTGTCGTCGGTGGTTGAGGGCACTCTCACCGGCTGTGGGGTGGAGGTGATAAATATAGGCCTGGCCACCACGCCGACAACGGAGATGGCGGTTACGGGGTTTGGTGCCGACGGCGGCATAATACTCACGGCCAGCCATAACCCCAAGCAGTGGAACGCCTTGAAGTTATTGGGCGGGAATGGCGAATTTTTGGATGCGGCCGACGGGGCCCGTGTGCTTGAAGCGGCAGCGGCGGAAGATTTCGAGTATGCCGATGTCGATGCCTTGGGGTCGGTGGTTAACACATCTTACGACAAAGAGCATATAGATGCCGTGTTGGCATTGCCGTTGGTGGATGTCGAGGCTGTGAGGGCGGCACATCTCAAGGTGGTGGTGGATGCTGTCAACTCTGTGGGTGGCAAGATGATACCCGAGTTGCTCGAACGTATGGGCGTCGAGGTGGTGCCCCTCAACTGTCAGCCGACGGGTCATTTTGCCCACAATCCCGAGCCTGTGCCGGCAAATCTTACCGAGATAGCGGCGGCGGTGCCTGCCACAGGTGCCGCGATGGGTATTGTGGTCGACCCCGACGTGGATCGTTTGGCCCTGATATCGGAGGATGGCACTATGTTTGGCGAGGAGTACACCCTTGTGGCGGTGGCCGACTATGTGTTGTCGAGCGTCAAGGGGGCTGCCGTATCCAACCTCAGCTCGTCGAGGGCGTTGGCAGATGTGGCGGCGGCACACGGATGCTCATATCA
>CAMRVW010000148.1 GCA_947054185.1 uncultured Rikenellaceae bacterium
CACATATCTGCCGACGGCAATTGGGAGCTGAGGGCAAAGTAAAAACGGATGCCGTCAAGCATCCGTTTGACCAAAAGGAGCGTTTATCCCAATAACTCCTCCAAATACGTCAAAGCCTCCCCCGATACTTTCGGCATACAGTATTCTGAACACTCGAATGTATTGGTCACTTCCCCTCTTGCCATTGACGTTGCGATGCCGCCAGGTACGACTCATAAAGCCTGTAATCGCGTATGGGTGCCTTGGCAACGCCGCTTTGCTCTGCCGCCATTGCGATGGCACTGCTTACCTTTGGCAATAGACGCGGGTCTAATGGTTTGGGTATCAGATAATCGCGCGAGAACGATATATTGCCTGTTATGCCGTATGCCTTTCTGACGCTCTCGGGCACAGGCTCTTTTGCTAATCCTGCTATGGCGTGTGCGGCCGCTATCTTCATCTCTTCGTTTATCGCGGTGGCTCCTGAGTCGAGCGCGCCTCTGAATATGTAAGGAAAGCCTATCACGTTGTTTACCTGGTTTGGATAATCGCTTCGTCCGGTGGCGAAAATAAGGTCGTTGCGCGACTTCTTGGCCGTCTGATAGTCTATCTCGGGGTCGGGGTTGGCAAGTGCGAAGACTATGGGGTCCGCTGCCATGGCGCGTATCATGTCGGTGGTGAGTATATCGGCCTTCGATACCCCTAAAAACATGTCGGCGCCCACCATCGCTTGCTCCAATGTGTCTATGTCGCGGTCGGTCGCAAACTCCGCCTTCTCCGCCGAGAGACCTTGCCTTTTGCGGTTGATGACGCCGCGACTGTCGCACATCACTATGTTTTCAGGGCGTATGCCGATGCTCTTGTAAAGCCTGGTGCATGCTATCGCGGCCGCTCCCGCACCGTTCACGACCAGCTTGAGCTCTTCGGGTTTCTTGCCCGATATCTCGAGTGCGTTTATCAGGGCCGCCGATGTTATTATGGCCGTTCCGTGTTGGTCATCGTGCATTACAGGTATCGACAGCCGCTCTTTGAGTCGTCGTTCTATCTCGAAACACTCGGGCGCTTTTATGTCTTCGAGGTTGATGCCGCCGAATGTCGGCGATATGCCGGCCACAATGTCGACAAAGGCGTCTATGTTTTCCGTGTCGACCTCTATGTCGAAAACGTCAATGCCTGCCAGCACTTTGAACAAAAGCGCCTTGCCCTCCATCACAGGTTTAGAGGCCAGCGCGCCTATATTACCCATGCCCAACACGGCGGTGCCGTTGGATATCACAGCCACTAAGTTGCCCTTGCCGGTATATGTGTATGCCTCTGATGGACTGTCAGATATGGCGGCCGATACCGCTGCCACACCGGGGGTGTATGCCATGGATAAGTCGTGTTGGGTCGCTGCCGGTTTGGTCGGTGTTACGGCTATTTTGCCCCTCGGCTCAGAGCGGTGATACTCTAATGCTTCGTGGAATATTGTTTCCGAATAATTCTTTTTTGCCATATATAAATCATATTTTAGAACACTTTTAATATCTTTGTTCCTTATTATTCGCATTCTGTTTTGGTGCGAATGTTAGTAATAACTGCTAGAATGAACAGTATAGATAATCTCAAATTGCGTGCCACAGAGGGAAAACAAGAGGTTTTCGATCCGGTGCGCAAAAAATGGGTTGCATATACCCCCGAGGAGCATATAAGGCAAATGTTCATACTTTTTCTGACGCGAAACATAGAGGTGCCTCTCGAGCTTATAGCTGTCGAACGCGGCTTCAAAGGTGCGTTAGGAAAAGATTATCGTGCCGATATCGTCGTGCACGACAGAAACGGTGTGCCGCGTCTCTTGGTCGAGTGCAAGGCTGCCGATGTGCAGATAACCCGCGATACCGTCATGCAAGCCACCCGATACAATGCAATAGTCAGAGCCGGCTATCTGGCCCTGACCAATGGCGCCAAAAGCTTTCTCTTCAGGACGGATGACTTTAGAAACTATTCCGCAGTCAACCCATTCCCTAAGTATCACGATTGGCGTTAGTCGGCCTTATAGAGAGACTTCTGCCGAACAAAACAGAACAAACCCGCTGGCCCGTAATTCCGAGTTGCCGATGTGGCATTGCCCCGGGGATAACCATCCTCAGCGGATGTTTTGTCCTTTCCTGACAGCCCCACCGGCCCGTGATCCCGAGCTGCCGATGTGGCATTGCTTCGGGCATAACCATCCTCAGCGGATGCCTTGTCCTTTCCTGATAGCTCCCGCCGGCCAGTAATCCAGAGTTGCCGATGTGGCATTGCCTCGGGGATAACCATCCTCAGCGGATGTTTTGTCCTTTCCTGACAGCCCCCGCCGGCCCGTGATCCCGAGCTGCCGATGTGGCATTGCTTCGGGCATAACCATCCTCAGCGGATGAAAAAACGAATAGACCCCAACAAAAAGACAGCCCCGGAACCCCGAGGCTGTCTGCTGTATAAATCAGGTGTTGCAGGTGCTTAAACGATACCTTGTTCCACCATAGACTTGGCAACTTTCATGAAGCCTGCCACGTTGGCACCTTTCATATAGTTTATGTAACCGTCTTTTTCGGTGCCGTATTCCACGCAGGCATCGTGTATGCTCATCATTATCTGATGAAGTTTGGCGTCGACCTCTTCTGCGGTCCATCCTATCTTCATTGAGTTCTGCGTCATTTCAAGACCCGATGTGGCCACGCCGCCGGCATTGACTGCCTTGCCGGGACCGTACATCACGCGCGCCTTGATGAAAGCGTCTATCGCCTCGGGAGTGCAGCCCATGTTAGAGACCTCGCCCACGCACGTCACGCCGTTTGCAAGCAGTTTGGCCGCATCCTCGCCGCCGAGCTCGTTTTGCGTTGCGCACGGCATGGCAATGTCCACCTTGACCTCCCACGGTTTGGCGCCGGCGATAAATTTCGAGCCGGGGAACTTCTGGGCGTAAGGAGCCACCACGTCGTTGTTAGAGGCGCGAAGCTCGAGCATGTAAGCTATCTTCTCTTCGTTCAAGCCGTCGGGGTCGTAAATGTAACCGTCGGGACCCGATATGGTCACCACCTTGGCGCCCATCTGAGTGGCTTTGGTTGCAGCACCCCATGCCACGTTACCGAAGCCCGATATGGCAACGACTTTGCCTTTGATGTCCATGCCCTTGTCTTCGAGCATCTTCTTGACGAAATATACGGCGCCGAAACCTGTTGCCTCGGGACGTATTAGCGAGCCGCCATACGTCATGCCTTTACCTGTGAGCACACCGGTGTTTTCATGCGCCAGCTTGCGATACATGCCGTAAAGGTAACCTATCTCGCGAGCACCCACGCCTATGTCGCCTGCGGGCACGTCGGTCTCGGGGCCTATGTAACGCCAAAGCTCGGTCATGAAGGCCTGGCAGAACCGCATCACCTCGGCATTTGATTTGCCTTTGGGGTTGAAGTCTGAGCCGCCTTTACCGCCGCCCATGGGCAGGGTGGTGAGGGCATTTTTGAACGTCTGCTCGAAACCGAGGAATTTCAAGATGCTGAGGTTTACACTGGGATGGAAACGCAGACCGCCTTTGTAAGGGCCTATTGCGTTATTGAACTGAACGCGATAACCGATGTTGACCTGAACGGTGCCTTTGTCGTCGACCCAGGGCACCTTGAAAGTGAAGATGCGGTCGGGTTCGACAATGCGCTCGGCAATTTTGTTGGCCTCGAATTCCGGGTGTTGGTTGTAAATCTCTTCAATCGACAGCAGTACTTCATGTACGGCCTGAAGGAACTCTTTTTCGCCGGGATGGCGTTGTTCGAGTTCTGTCATGAAATTTGAAACGTTCATAACAATATTTGTTTTAGTTGAGGTTTTTATTAATAAACACTCAAAGATATGAAAAATTTTTATATGATATACGCAAAAATCGTTAAATTTCATTAAAAATTGTCGGTTGGCAAATTGTGAATGGTTATCATTCTGATTATATGCGACAATGCTCCAGTCTTACCCTCTGAAAAACACTTCCAAATGCCCTTGGTACCCTGCGTAAAAAAAGACGACCGAAGCCCCTGCCACGGTCATCATTAATCAATCCGCCTCCAAAAGCCCCTCATCAGTCGTCCTGCTCATCCGCAATGAAGTCCATGTTTTTAAGATGGGTATGGTAACTCTGATGGAATGCCTTGAAAAGAGAGTCGTCCCTTTGGGTGAGGTCATACCCGGGGTTCAATATGTTGGACATCTCCAGGCTGTCGCTCTTGTAAGCGTAAGCGGCCGTTAGTTTTGCCCCGTCGAACATATAGGCTAAAGAGTCGGTAATGAACTGATAACGCTCGTTGTAAAAGTTTGTCGCCAGTGCGGGACGCTCCTTTTCGTTTAACACATCGCGGCCGAAAGCGAAATAGGGCTTGTTGTAACCTATCAGACCCAACACTGTGGGCATTACGTCGAGCTGCCCCGTCACCCCGTCATGCACTGTGGCGCACACCGTTCCGCACCCGCCCGAAGAGTCGGCCGAGGCATCGTATATAAAGTATATTATGGCGCTGCTGCCCGTTGCTGTGCGTGTCTTGTCGGCATATATCTCGCTCGACACATGGTCGGCCACGAAAACGAACAGCGTGTTTTTGAACCACTCCTTAGTGCGGGCATGGTCGAAAAAGCGCCTAATGGCGTCGTCGGTATAAGCCACGCACGGATGCTCTGTGGTGAAACCCTCAG
>CAMRVW010000149.1 GCA_947054185.1 uncultured Rikenellaceae bacterium
CAGTTTTTAGTGTCAAGGTGATATACCCATAGTCTGATGATGTCCATCCTCCGCGCCTCTTTCCGTCACGCCATCTTTTGCCGCTCAGCCCTTATTGTCTGCCGCCATGCTTTCGCATCCTTTCCGCAAGCGGTAATGGCCCATGTTTTGACATCATTCAGGCCCCAACTCCATGGGCCGAAACAAAAATCAGTTGTAAATGTGTAAGACGCATGTCGAAACACATTTACAACTGATTTTTGTACTTATTCCTTAGTTTGTCCTCAATATCTCAAAACGGGGTCCGTGACCCCTCCCCCGGAAGGGCCGCCGGAGGCAGTTTCCGCCAATCATTAAGCAAACAATCAGGTATTTACATCAAAACGCCCCGCCCACGTCTGCTTACTTGCCGGCGTTTTGTTTTATCCACCGGCGGGCGTTGACGAACATCTCTATCCAGGGTGATATCTGATCGTCGCGTCGGTCTTCGGGATAATAAGCCCAGTTCCAGGGCTTGATAGCCCTTTCGGGGTGTGGCATTATGGCCAGGTGGCGACCGTCGGCCGATGATATGGCGGCGGCGTTGTAATCGCTGCCGTGGGGGTTGCCGGGTTATTCCTGATAGCTGTATTTTACAGGTATGTTATAGTGTGCTTCGGGCTTGGGCAGAGAGAATTTGCCTTCGCCGTGAGCCAGCCATACTCCGAGCTTGCTGCCGGCCAAAGAGCCGAGCATGACGTTGTTGGATGGCAATATGTCGACACCCACGAATGCCGACTCGAATTTGTGAGAGTCGTTGTGAAGCATCTTGGGCTTGACGTCGTCGTTCGGGGTTATCAACCCTAACTCGATGAGAAGCTGACATCCGTTGCATACACCCAACGAGAGGGTGTCGGGACGGGCGTAAAACTTGTCGAGGGCCTCTTTGGCCTTGGGGTTGTAAAGGAACGCGCCTGCCCATCCTTTGGCTGAGTTGAGCACGTCGGAGTTGGAGAATCCGCCCACGAACACTATGAGGTTGATATCCTCGAGAGTCTCTCGTCCGCTCACCAGGTCGGTCATGTGAACGTCTTTCACATCCATGCCTGCCAAGTGCATGGCCCACGCCATCTCACGGTCGCCGTTAGAGCCTTTCTCGCGTATTATGGCCGCTTTGATGCCGCTTCGCTCTTTGCGGAAAGGGTCTATGCCGTATGACGAGTATGTGCCTTTGAACGATGCAGGGAACTTGAATTCGAGCGGCTGCGACTTGTAATTGTCGCGTCGTTCGGCTGCCTTGCGCTCACCGCTTTGTTTGCGGTCAAGCAGATATGAACTTTCATACCATGCCTCACGAAGGTCGTCTATGTTTAACGATATGTTGTCGCTGCCGTTGACTATGGCAAAGCGCCTGTCGGTGTTGAGCGAGCCTATCACAGAGGCCTGCACGCCGAGCGATGCCAGCTCCGATACGACAGAGCCGCCGTTTTCGACCTGCAACACCACGGCGGGGCGCTCCGAGAAGAGCACACGCACGGTGTCTGCCTCGCCCAAAGAGCTGAGGTCGAGGTCTATGCCGGCGCTCTGTGATGGGAACACCATCTCGAGCAACGTGGTGACAAGGCCGCCGTCAGAGACGTCGTGTCCTGCCAATACCATGCCTTTCTCTATCAGCGACTGCACTGCACCGAATGCCGATGCGAAATAGTCGGGTGACTGCACTGTCGGCACCTGTGAGCCTATGGCGCCCAATGTCTGGGCGAAGCTGCTGCCGCCGAGTGCGAAGGGCGATTGCGAGAAGTCGACATATACGAAATCGCTTGCCGTGTGTCGTGCGGCGGCATGTACGGCTTTGGATATGGCGCTGACACGTCCGGCCGATGTCACTATGACCGTGCCGGGGGCATATACCACGTCGCCGTTGCGATACTTCTGCGTCATCGAGAGCGAGTCTTTACCCGTGGGTATGTTGATGCCCAAGGCTATGGCGAAGTCTGAAGCCGCTTTGACGGCAGCATAGAGACGGGCATCCTCGCCCGGGTTCTTGCACGGCCACATCCAGTTGGCACTCAGCGATATGCCTTTGAGCCCGCCTGTTATGGGTGCAAACACTATGTTGGTGAGCGATTCGGCAATGGCCATCACCGAGCCGGCCCCGGCAGATGCGAGGGCGACGGCGGGTGCGTGACCGAGGGCGGTGGCCACACCTTCGCGTCCGTGATAGTCGAGAGCGATGCAGCCGTAATCGTTGACGGGCAGTTGTATCTGTCCGTCGGTCTGTTGCACTGCGATGCGTCCTGTTATCGAGCGGTCCACCTTGTTGGTGAGCCAGTCTTTGCAGGCCACACCCTCAATGGCAAGCACGTCGGCCACATATTGCCCTATCTTCGACTTGTCATATACGGGGGCCTTGTATGCGGTCTCTATGGTGCTGTCTTGCAATACGGTGCGTGGCGCCTTGCCGAACATGTCCTCGAGCTTGAGATCTATGGGTTTGAGCCCCGTTTTGTTGTCCACGAATGTGAACTGCATGTCGCCTGTGGCCTCGCCAATGACGTACATGGGGGCACGTTCGCGTTCGGCTATGGCTTTGACGTGGGCGATGTCTTGCTGCTTCATCACCATGCCCATGCGCTCCTGCGACTCGTTGCCTATGATCTCCTTGTAAGAGAGGGTGGTGTCGCCTATGGGCAGAGAGTCTATGTCTATGCGTCCGCCTGTGGTCTCGACAAGCTCAGAGAGGCAGTTGAGGTGGCCGCCGGCACCGTGGTCGTGTATCGACACTATGGGGTTACAATCCTGCTCGGAGAGGGCGCGTATGGTGTTATAGACGCGTTTTTGCATCTCGGGATTGGAACGTTGTATGGCGTTGAGCTCTATGGCGCCGGCATATTCGCCTGTCGCCACCGACGATACTGCGCCACCGCCCATGCCTATGCGGTAATTGTCGCCACCCATGAGCACCACCTTGTCGCCGCTTACTGGTTCGTCTTTGAGGCTGTCGGCCTTTTTACCGTACCCTATGCCGCCGGCCAGCATTATCACCTTGTCGAAGCCATGTTTCTTGTCGTTCTCGAAATGCTCGAACGTGTAAAGAGAGCCGCAGATGATGGGCTGGCCGAACTTGTTGCCGAAGTCGGATGCACCGTTGGATGCCTTGACAAGGATGTCTTCGGGCGTCTGATAAAGCCATTGGCGCGGTGAGGTGTGGCTCTCCCAGGGACGCGACTCTTTGGTGCGCGGATAGGCTGTCATGTAAACGGCGGTGCCGGCCACGGGGAAGGCACCTTTGCCGCCTGCTATGCGGTCGCGTATCTCGCCTCCCGTGCCGGTGGCCGCTCCGTTGAACGGCTCCACGGTGGTGGGGAAGTTGTGCGTCTCGGCCTTTATGGATATTACAGACTCGAAGTCTTTGGTTTCGAAATAGTCTGATGTGTCGTGACGTGACGGCGCAAACTGCTCGGCCACAGGGCCTTGAAGAAAGGCGCAGTTGTCTTTATAGGCCGATACGACATAGTTGGGGTTGGTCGATGTGGTCTTCTTGATAAGGCCGAAGAGCGATTCGGGCATGCTATTGCCGTCGACTATGAATTGACCGCCGAATATCTTGTGGCGGCAGTGCTCCGAGTTGACCTGCGAGAAGCCGAACACCTCCGAGTCGGTCAGTTTGCGGCCTATCTTGGCGCTTACCGACTTGAGATAGTCTATCTCCTGGCTGCTGAGGGCAAGTCCCTGCTCTGCGTTGTAACTCTCAAGGTCGTCGATATATACTATATCTTCGGGAGTGACATCGAACGAGAAGACAGACTGGTCGAGCCCGTCGAAAAGGCGGAAGAGCATCTTGTCGTAAGGGGCGTCGGCATTGTCGACCGGCGTGTACTCCTCGATGCGTCTGATTCCTTCGATGCACATGTTTTGCGTTATCTCCACGGCGCCCGTGCTCCACGGTGTTATCATCTCGCGGCGCGGACCGACAAAAAGACCCTCTATCTGCTCCGTGCCGGTCATGGTTGCCCCGCCGAAGAGCCATTCGAGTTTTTCAACATCCTCAGATGAGGGCGCCGACACGGTGTCGACCGCATATACGACATTGTCGTTTTTGAAGAATAGAATCATACCTTCCGAGTGTTTGTGTTTTGCAATCCCGCCTCAAACGCCTATTTTGATTTAAGTTCGGGTGGGCGGGAAATGATGCGCAAATATACTAAATTTCCTTCAGAGCTGCAAAAAGATTTTGGCCCTGCGCATCTTGTCTCATCTTGCGTGATAAAACGTCGCTTGGGTTGCTGACAAAGGCGGCCGTTTTGCAATTAAAGGCGGCTGTCGGCGATGGTGTGCCCACTATATATTAAGGTGTGATTCGGCAGGTATGGGTGAGCGGGATGGGACAATAGTCGGATAAAGGCGGAAATGGGAGAAATTGAAATGTGTTCGGAATTTGTTTTTGAAGCGAGTTTGCTTTTGCTTATTCGTATCGTTGAACTGCCGGTTTTAGATACTCCGCCTCGGACAAACAAATAAAATTTGCTTGCCTCTCGGCTTAATCGTATCTTTAACCTTACGGTTTTAAGATACTCC
>CAMRVW010000150.1 GCA_947054185.1 uncultured Rikenellaceae bacterium
GACGACCTGTCGTTAAGGCTCGAGCCGACCATGATGCCCGCACCTGTGACCACATCGAGGTACAGCTCTAACGGCATGGGCGTGTCTATGAAAATAAACTTTTGAAAAACAACGCATTGATATATGAAAACCGCATTTTACATATTGTCTCTGGCAACGCTGATACTGATCGGCAGCACGGTCGATGCACACGCCAAAGACAAGCGTCCCGACATGTTGTATGACCAGGAAGAGTATGGCGTGTTGCCGCTTATAGAGGCTGAGAAATATGACAGTCTTTTGTCGGTATGGTATAAAAACAACATAGAGGAATCGTACGACAATTTCGCCAAAAACTTCATCAGCTTCGACCTCGACGAAGAGTACAGCCCCAGCGAGGCACTGCCCGACTCGGTGTACAAAGCCCGTCTTGACATGCTCGCCACGGCGGTACAGCTGCCATACAACCCCATTGTAAAGCAATACATATTGAGATATACCATAAAATATCGCTCTATGATGTCGCGCATATTGGGGCTTGCGCAATATTACATGCCCATATTCGAAGAGCATCTCGACCTCAACGGCTTGCCCGAGGAGTTGAAGATAATGCCTATCATCGAGTCGGTGCTCAACCCCAAGATACACTCTTACGCAGGTGCGGCGGGCATGTGGCAGTTCATGCACAGGACGGGCAAGTATTACGGACTCGAATGCAACACCTTCGTCGACGAGCGATACGACCCCGTCAAGTCGACCGAGGCGGCATGTCGCATGCTTAAAGACTTCTATCAGATATACGGCGACTGGACCCTTGTCATTGCCGCTTACAACTGCGGCCCCGGCAATGTCAACAAGGCCATCAAGAGGGTGCCGGGAGCAAAGACATATTGGGACATATATGAGTATCTGCCACGAGAGACGCGCGGTTACATACCCTCGTTCATAGGCATGACCTATGCTTACACCTTTCACAAAGCGCACGGCATAGAGCCCGTGAGTCCGCCCCACCCTATCGTCACCGACACGTTACACATAAAACGCATGCTTCACTTCGAGCAGATAAGCTCGACTATAGATGTGCCGGTGAGCGTCATACGCGACCTTAACCCGCAATACAAGCTCGACATAATACCGGCCAAGGAGAAGACATACATGCTTGTGCTTCCCGTAACCGACATATCGTCATTCATAGAGAACGAAAAAGAGATATATGCCAAAGACTCCATATATCTCAAAAAATACATAGGCGTTGACCTCGCCGCCATAACCATAGACGAGGCGGCATCACGCCTGCCGACCAAAGGCACAGCCACTTACAAGGTAAGAAGCGGCGACAACCTCGGCTCGATAGCCCGACGATATAACGTAACCGTCAAGCAGTTGATGCAATGGAACGGCATCAGCGACCCGAGAAAACTGCGTGCCGGCCAGATGATTCGCGTTAAACGATAGCCACTTGGGGCCGGAGCAAGGGGCCGGTTGTTGTTTTTGGGGAAGGTTGGTTTTTGGGAAAGGTTGGTTTTTGGGAAAATGTGCGCGGGTATGGTGGCGGTTGTCAGGGGGCAGGACAAGGGGGATGTTTGTCGTGGGGGCATTGGTCTATGGCTTTGTGAGGGCATCGACAAAATAGGATAAAGGAACGATGATGTTATCGAAGAAAATAGAACTGTCGCAGTTGACGGCGCGTGAGCTCACAGGCACCGACTATGGGCCGATAGATCGTCTGCGCGCCAAGTTTCCGCTTTTGCGCATAACACTTCGCGGCGACATGATCTCGTTGGCAGGTGACGACCGTAACATTGCCAGGTTTGAGCGTATGTTCGAGCAGCTGGAGCAATATTTCGACCGTTACGGTCACATATCGCCCGAGGTGATAGACCAGGTGTTCGACACCGTCGACCCGTCGTCGATAGTGCGGGCATCGTCTCCCAAAGGTTCCGAAGAGGTTGACGGCGCCGTATCGGCAGAGAACGACAAAGATGTGATCGTTTACGGCAACGGAGGCATAGTTGTCAAAGCCCGCACACCGGGGCAGCGTCAGTTGGTCAAGGCCTATTCGTCGTCCGACCTTATATTCGTCACCGGACCTGCCGGCAGCGGCAAGACATATACCGCCATAGCTCTGGCAGTCAAAGCATTGCGAAACAAGGAGGTAAAGAAGATAATACTCACGCGTCCGGCGGTCGAAGCAGGCGAAAAGCTCGGGTTTCTTCCCGGCGACATGAAAGAGAAGCTCGACCCATATCTGCAACCCTTATATGACGCCCTGTTCGACATGATTCCGCACAAGAAGCTCACTCAGCTGATTGAGGAGGGGGTGATACAGATAGCTCCGTTGGCATTCATGCGCGGACGTACGCTCAGCAATGCTTTCGTGATACTCGACGAGGCTCAGAACACCACCCTTTCGCAACTTAAGATGTTTCTCACGCGCATGGGAGGTTCGGCCAAGTTTGTCGTGACGGGCGATGCCACTCAGATAGACCTCGGCTCAAAGCAAGAGTCGGGACTTATGCGCACCATAGAGCTGCTGTCGGGCATAAAAGGCATTGCCAACATTGAGATGAGCGGGCGCGACATTGTCCGTCACCCTCTTGTCAAAAGCATTGTCAGTGCATTTGCAAATGATAACAAGTAAAATAAAAAACACACTCATGGAAAAGGCTTTGCTTAAAACAGACTTTCATTTCGAGGGTCAAAGATCGCTTTACACCGGCAAGGTGAGGGATGTCTATGACATAAACGGCAAATATCTGGTAATGATTGCATCTGACCGCATATCGGCATTCGATGTCGTCCTTCCCAAGGGCATTCCTTACAAGGGCCAGGTGCTCAATCAGATAGCTTCTAAATTTCTCGATGCCACCACCGACATATGCCCCAACTGGAAGATAGCATCGCCGGACCCTATGGTGACCGTCGGCCACAGGTGCGAGTCGTTTCCCGTGGAGATGATTGTGCGTGCCTATCTGACAGGCAGCTCATGGCGCGATTACAAGGCCGGCGCGCGAACCATTTGCGGAGTGCCCATACCCGAAGGCATGAGGGAGCACCAACGATTCGAGCATCCCATAGTAACGCCCACAACAAAAGCGGAACAGGGTGCACACGACGCCAACATATCGAAAGAGGAGATAATATCGAGCGGTCTTGTGAGCAGGGAAGATTACGAGATGCTCGAGAAATACTCGCTCGCCCTCTTCGAAAGAGGCTCTCAGATGGCGGCCAAGCAGGGTCTCATACTCGTCGACACCAAATATGAATTCGGCAAGAAAGACGGTAAGATTTACCTTATAGACGAGATACACACCCCCGACAGTTCGCGTTATTTTTATGCCGACGGTTACAGAGAACGTTTTGAAAGAGGCGAGCAACAACGCCAGCTTTCCAAAGAGTTTGTACGCGAATGGCTTATGGAGCACGGATTTCAAGGACGCGACGGCGAACAGGTGCCCGAAATGACAGACGAATTTATCAAAAGTGTCAGCGACCGTTACATTGAGTTGTACGAGAGCATAACGGGTGAGAAATTCATACGCGACGACTCCGACGATATATCAGACCGCATATTCAACAACGTCAACAACATGTTGGCCCGGCTGTAATGCGGGGGTATTGCCGTGACGGCAGTGTCGGTTGTGTTAGTTGAAGTGGCTTAGGGAGCTCTTCATGGGGGCTTTCGGGGAGGGGACTCTTTCGGGAGCTCGGAGGGGATTAGTGTGGTTTCTTAGCGGCTCGGGGCTTAGAGGGACATTCTCGGGGTTCTATGAGGGGCCTTATGGATACTCGGTGGGGGTTAAATGGCCTCGGAGGGGCTTCGGAGGCGGCCCGGGGGCTTAGGGCTCGGAGGGGGCAGGCCTCATTTTGATACTATTGAGGACAAACTAAGAACAGAAGTACGGAAGTTACCCATAAGATTAGCAGTCTTAGACGTGTGAATCTTTATGGGTAATTTCCGTTTCGTTTTCTGGGATTTGGGTTTCGAGTTTTGGGTTTCGGGTTTGATTTCGGGCTTGATTTCGGGTTTGGTTTCGGGTTTGGTTTTTGGGGTTTGGTTTTGGGGGTTTGGTTTTTGGGTTTCGGTTTTTGGGTTTCGGGCCGGCAGGGCGGCCGAGGGACGCAGGCCGCAACGGGCCGACCCTCCCCCTGGAGGCCCGTAATCAGGTTTGGCTATTATTGTTTAGTGATTTCGGTGTGACAGTGAAACGCATTACTCTCACGCCTTGCCTCCCAGGTCGGCCCGAAGCTCCGACACGCCAAAGGCACGGCACCCCGGCCAATCCAAGGTGCCGCCCGTCTTTGTCACCCATCACGCGCGAACCTCATCACGCCCTCGAACTCCACGCCGATGCGGGCCCTCGTTCCTCGGGCCCGCCCATGCTCGTCAGCCTCACGCCAAAGGCACATCCCTCACGCTCCCGACCCCGAATCCGCACCCCATGCGGCCGACCTGCGGTCGGCCTCACCTTAACCCGGCAGGCGCGGTCTGAGGAACGAAAACCGCACAACAATTCCTTGTATTCGGCATTACGAAGTATGCC
>CAMRVW010000151.1 GCA_947054185.1 uncultured Rikenellaceae bacterium
CTATCCCGTAAGGCACTTTTATCTCTTTGTCGGTGTTGTCGGTGATGAACCCTGTCGACACCAACTTGGCGGTGCGGGTGTTTATTATGCCGTATGTCTTTGTGTTTGACGCCGTGATGGCATTCCACTCGGTGCCTATCAGGTATATGGAGTCGCCGCACAGGGTCATGCGGCTGGCGGCGATGGGCAGGGTGGCCGTCACGCTCCGGCTCTCGGGGTCTATGAGGAATATGCCCGACGACGGCGAGTTATAATCTCCGCGCGATGATACCCATATCATGCCGTGGTTGTCCAAAAGCATGCGGTGGAGGTTCGGCGCCACCTCTATCTCGTCGGTAACGGTAAAGGTGTCAAGGTCTATCACCGACACTCTGGTGTCGTAATCGGGTGCACGATAGCCTCCCGAGTTGGCCACATAGAGCTTGCCGCCCGTTATCGCCATCTCCTCGGGCTGATAGCCCACCGTGCAACGGCCCGTTATCTCCAATGTGGCGGTGTCTATCCTGGCGATATATCCGGGACGGGCGTTGGGGTCGACGCCTATGGGACCGGCATAAGAGCTGACATAGGCATATCCTCCGTCGAATGCCATGTAACGGCAGTTGGCCACCGGCACGGTGCCTATGTGACGGGCATCGGCGGCATCCATCACCTCCACTAAGTTAGAGCAGTTTATTACGGCATACATGCGTTCGCCATATATTTTGAGGTCGTTGCCCACGTCGCCCAACTCTTTGACCACGTTGGGGTTGCGTTCTGGGAATATGTTGCGGCGATAGGTGCCGGTGGCGTAATCCAACACATCGAGTGTGGCTTTGTTGCTGCCCATGTTACCCTCGTTGAGCAGGTAAAAGCCGCGCACCGTGTTGAGTGCGGGGCCGTCGCCTATAGACGTGTCTGTGTCGGGCAGGGAAGGCTCGCTTTTGCGACATCCGCAAAACAGCGCCGCGGTAAGAAGTAACGGGATGATTGTCTTCATGCTTTGTCGGTTATAGGGTGACATTGATTTTTATTTTGAAGTTGGTGCCCGGCATGGGGTAACATTGCACCACCTCATATTGCCGGTTTGATATGTTGTTGAGCTCGGCGGTGGCGCGCATGCCCACACGTCCTATGGTGAAACTCTTGCTTACCGACATGTCGTGCGTGTTCCACGGCGGTGCGTAATTCTCGGGTATGTTGGCCACCGACTCGTAACGTTTGCCTGTGTATATGAAGCTGTAATTGAGCGACCATCCGCAAAAGTCGGCCCCTAAGGTTGCTGAGGCCGAGTGCCACGGTATGTATGGTATCTGCCCTCCGTAATAGGGGCTTGAGGGGTCGGTCTTGTCTTGGGCCCGCTGCCATGTGTAATTGATGCGGGTGTGCATTCCCACCTTGCCGAAGAGCCAACGGGTGAGCGCCATGGCATCGAGTCCCCTTATCTCGACCCGTCCTAAGTTGAGCATGGTCCACTGGAACTGGTTCGACGCGGGTATGGCCACTATCTTGTCGTTCACCACGTTGTAATAGATGTCGGCCTGAAGTTCCAACTGCTTGAACGAATGCCTGGTGAACCGTCGTGAGTAAACGGCACCAATGTCGTATTGGGTGGTGTGTTCGGGTTTCAGATATTTGTTGCCTATGAAGGTGTAATAGAGGTCGTTGAGTGTGGGCATGCGGAATATGCGCTTGTAAAAGGCGCGTATGTCCAGGTCGTGCTCTTCAAGAGGCTTGTAACGCACCGCCAAAGATGGCGACCATGCATCTTTTCGTCCTGCCGAGGCGCCTGATATGTCGGTGCGGTCTTTGACGTGGGTGTAAAGAATGCTGCCCTGTATGTTGAGGCGGTGGAACCGCAGCGATGTGGCCGCGGCGGCAAGAAGCGTGTGGCGGCGGGGATATACGAACAGAGGCAGATCGGCCGACATGGTGTTGTATCTATAGTCGGCCGCAAGGTTGAGGCTCCACCATTTGAACACCTCGGTCTCACCCGCCGTCGACAGGTAAAACTCCTGACCGTGGTAACGGTTGTCGACATACATGGTGCTCTCGTTGAGGCGGGGGTCGGAGAGATAACGGAGGTAATCGTTGGCATATTTGCCGCTCACAAGTATGTTGTATCGCTTGGCCAGTCGTTTCCTTAACATGCCCTGTACGAATATGTTGCGGTCCCACTGGCGATCTTCGTGGCGGAATTTGCCGGGCACCCCGCGCACTGCGGCACCGGGGTAACCGCGCTCGGAGTTGTAAAAATAGAGCTTGGCGCGCCACACACCGTCTTTCATGGCGCCGAAAAGACCGGCCTCGGCGCGTAATGCGCTCACATCGCCGCCGCGTCTTGTCTCGGTGGTGTCGTAACCTCCGAGGGTGGAGTATCTGAACTTGTAACGCCCTGTGGTGTAAAGATATTCGGCGCTCACCGAGCTCGACAGCTTGTCGCCGAGGCGTTGTTCCCACAGCACCGACGGGTTGGCGGTGCCGAAAGAGCCTGTCTTGAAGCCTATGTCGATATTGCGGTTACCTCTCTCGAAGCGGGGTGTACGGGTGCGCATGTATATGGTGCTTGCAGAGGCGTAATCTTGTGCCGACTGTAAAAGAGAGCTTTTCTGGCCGTTGTGGATGGATATCGCCTCCATGTTGTCGAGCGAGAACCTCCCGAGGTCTATCTGTCCGTTCTGGGCGTTGCCCAAGGCTATGCCGTCATAGAATACGCCCACGTGCTGACTGCCCATGCTCCTGATATTGATCGTCTTGAGCCCGCCTATGCCGCCGTAATCTTTCAGCTGTACACCTGAGAAATATCTGATGGCGTCGGCTATGGAGTTGGCGCTCAGGGCTTTGAGCTCTTTGCCTGAGAGTGTCTGCGCGGGGATGGCCGATGAGACGGTGCGGCGTCCGTATATGGTGACGGGGTCGACATGACGGGGCGACCCGCTCACGCTGTCGGGCTGTTGGGCAAAGAGGGGCGAGGCCGTCAGTGCATACGTTATGATTAATAGAAACCGTCTCATCGTCTGTCAAAGGGGCGCACGGTGTTTGAAGACGACGGAAAAAGACCGCCACCGTGACCCATTCACCGCAGGCCGTGGTATGCTTGTGCAATGGCAGGTCTTCTGACTTGTCGGCGCACACGACGTCTTCCCGGAAAGGCCCAGTGACAATGTGTCGCGGCGGTTGGTTCGACTTACAGCAGCGGGAACTGTTGCCGATTTGCACGGCATTCCCTTTTGATCTCAACGAGAACCATTGCCCCGCAAAGGTAATAAAAATCGTCATTCCTCAAACTTTTTGGGCCTCCTCAGGGTTTGATAAGTACTGATTATTATGTGTTTCATACGAAAAAATATGTCTTGAACGTTCTTTTTTGAGGGTGTGTCATTGCGGTTCGTCCTTAAGGGTGATTTGGCTAAAAGCCTTTTGTGGAGTCTGTTAGAGCCTTGCGCGGTTAGGTGTGTGTCAGATAAAAGGCATCATGCGAGGGTTTGATATTTTGAGTTGTAACGAAAAAATATTAACTTTGAAAATTGAATAAGGGTTATTTCTATCGTATGGTTGCTCCTTTAGAGGTGAGGGGCGGTGTGCGGAGATATCAAGTAAATTAAAAAGTAAGGGTGAAAATGGAAAAAGCAACGCCTATAAGGTTTGTTATTACCAAGATTGAAATCGAAAACTTCAAAGTCGCCGAGACTGTTTCGGAAAACCGTGACTCTATCAAGTTGGGTACGGGTGTCGTGTTTAATTTCGATACCACCAATCATGTGATAGCACCGTCCATAACTTTTGTTTACAAGAACGACAAAGAGGTGTTGTTTGAGTTGACGGCACAGTGCAGTTTCATGATAGAGCAGGTCGGATGGGAAGCCTTCAAAGAGCCCGGCAAAGGCACTCTCATACCGGTGGCCTTTCTGCAACATCTCGCCTTTAACGCCATAAACACCGTGCGCGGCATTGTGTTCTGCAAATCTGAGGGCACACCGTTCGCCGATTATATCATACCTATGATAAATGTCGAAAATATCGTCAAAGAGAATATCCTCATCCCCGACGCAAACTGATGTCGGCATTTTTACAGCGCTAAGGCGATTCCGCAAGGAGTCGCCTTTTTTGTGCACTCCTTTTATTGGCGGAAGCGGAGAAGTGGCGTTCGAGCGTGGGGTGTGAGAGCGTGGTTGGTTGGTCGGATGCGCCTGAAACGTGCTTTTGCCTGACAAAGAGCGTCACGGGGCCTGCGGAGGGCTAAGGTGGGGAGGTAACAAATAAGGGGCAGGTCGGCCTCATGGGGTGCGGATTCGGGGTCATGTGCGTGATGAGTGAGATTTTTGGCGTTACGGAGAGCGTCACGGGGCCTGCGGAGGGCAGAGGCGTGGAGGTGATGGGCTTCACGGATTTACTTAAGTCACCGACCGATATATTGCTGAGAGGGGTTGCGGCCCTCCGTTTGGGGAGGCTCCGGGCCGCTCGGGACTCGTGGCCCTCGTCCCGTTCACAAGGAATT
>CAMRVW010000152.1 GCA_947054185.1 uncultured Rikenellaceae bacterium
CATGGAGATAAGCAACTGCTCGCTCTTGGACGAGGCCACCGCCGCCGCCGAGGCCATGTCCATGATGCTCTCTCTGCGCAGTCGCGATGCGGTGAAAGAGGGTCGCAACAAGCTGTTTGTCGATGCCAACATATTCCCGCAGACGCTCGATGTATTGCTCACGCGCTCGGAGCCTTTCGGCATTGAGCTGATAATGGGCGATGCCGCCGACTATGAGTTTACCGGCACCGAGTTCGGCGCTATAGTGCAATATCCCGGCGCCAACGGTGCCATAACCGATTACGCCGACTTCACAGCACGTGCACACGCCAATGGTGTCATGGTGACGGTTGCGGCCGACATATTGAGTCTTGCCCTCTTGCGCGCACCCGGAGAGTGGGGCGCCGACATAGTGGTGGGATCGACACAGCGTTTCGGCGCTCCCATGGCTTACGGCGGTCCGTCGGCAGCCTATATGGCCACACGTGATGCTTTCAAACGTAACATGCCGGGCCGCATCATAGGCGTGTCGGTCGACCGTTCGGGCAAGAAGGCTCTGCGCATGGCTCTCCAGACGCGTGAGCAGCACATCAAGCGCGACAAGGCCACCTCCAATATATGCACCGCACAGGCTCTCTTTGCCACCATGGCGGGCATGTTCGCCGTATATCACGGTCCCGAGGGCATACGCTCGATAGCCCTTCACGCCCACTCTTGCGCCGCAGCCATAGCCATGGAGGCCGAGAAGATGGGCTTCAAGACGGTGTCGCGCTGCTTCTTCGACACCATCGAGTTCGAGGCCGACGCCGAGGCCATGCGTCAGGTGGCAGAGAGTCATAAGATCAACCTCTGTTATCCCCGTCCGGACGCTGTTCGCATAAGCTGCGACGAGGTCACCACCCTCGATGAGGTCAACACCATACTGGCTGTGCTGGCCGACTATTGCAAGTGTGCGGCTCCGCGTCTTGATGCCATAGAAGAGAAAATTTCGTTTTGCCCCTCTATGGCGCGTCAGGATGCCATACTCACCGAGACGGTCTTTAACCGTTACCACTCCGAGACCGAGATGATGCGTTATATCAAGAAGCTCGAACGTCGCGACATATCGCTGGCCGACAGCATGATATCGCTCGGCTCTTGCACCATGAAGCTCAACCCCGCCGTCTGCATGATGCCGCTTTCGCTTGCCGGGTTCAACGTGCACCCGTTCGTGCCGGCCTCACAGGCAGAGGGTTATGCCGAGCTTATGCGCGGCCTGGAGCACGATTTGGCCGCCATCACGGGCTTTGCTGCCGTATCCAATCAGCCCAACTCGGGCGCGGCAGGCGAGTATGCCGGTCTTATGGTGATACGCGCATACCACCAGAGCCGCGGTGAGGGTCATCGTAACGTGGCGCTCATACCGGCATCGGCTCACGGCACCAACCCCGCATCGGCTGCGATGGCAGGCATGAAGGTGGTGGTGGTGGCCTGCGACGACCACGGCAACATATCCGTCGACGACTTCAAGGCCAAGGCTCAGGAGCACCGTTCTGACCTGGCATGCGCCATGATAACATATCCCTCGACACACGGCATCTTCGAGGGAAGCGTCTCTGAGTTGTGCCGCATAGTGCACGACAACGGCGGCCAGGTATATATGGATGGCGCCAACATGAACGCTCAGGTGGGGCTGACCAATCCCGGCACCATAGGCGCCGATATCTGCCATCTCAACCTCCACAAGACCTTTGCCATGCCTCACGGCGGCGGCGGTCCCGGCGTGGGCACAATATGCGCTGCCGCTCATCTGGCCAAGTTCCTGCCCACCCACTCGGTGGTGTCGGCAGTGGGCGGAAGCGACGGTATCACAGCCGTGTCGTCATCGCCATGGGGAAGTGCAGGCATATTGCCCATCACCTATGGTTACATCAAGATGCTCGGGGCCTCGGGTCTCAAGCGCGTCACCGAGACGGCCATACTCAACGCCAACTATATGGCCTCTGCGCTCAAAGGCGAGTATGACACCCTCTATGCCGGCGAGTGCGGACGTGTGGGTCACGAGATGATAGTCGACTGCCGCCACTTCCGCAAGAGCTATGGCGTGGAGTGCGGCGATATAGCCCGCCGTCTTATGGACTATGGATTCCACGCCCCCACACTCTCGTTCCCGGTGCATGACACCCTCATGGTGGAGCCCACCGAGAGCGAGAGCAAGGCCGAGCTTGACCGTTTCATAGAGGCGTTGGTGCAGATCAAACGCGAGGCCGAGCAGATCACCGACCCTGCCGACAACCTGTTGGTGATGGCGCCTCACACCGCCGAGGAGGTCTCTGCCGACCAGTGGTCGCATCCCTATCCCCGTTCAAAGGCCGCATATCCGCTTGCATGGGTGGCTGAAAACAAATTCTGGCCTTATGTCACCAAGATAGACAACGGTTACGGCGACCGCAACCTTGTGTGCACCTGCGCCGCACTGGAAGATTACAAGTAACCATTATGCCCTTGCCGAAAGCCGCATCCGTTTGAGGCGGCATCGGCGGGGCTTTTTGTTTGCCTTCGGGGTGGGTTTCCTGGGCATTGGTCTGAATGGTTGGTCTCTTGGCTTGGAGCGTCTGAGGTTCGGGGACTTGACTTGGATGGCTTGGCCTGAATCAGTGATCTCGGTGGCTTAGGACAACAATCAGAGTATTACAAACGTTAATAAACCAAAAACAACAAATAGATGAACATTGCAGAAAACACATTCGTATCGCTCACTTATACGCTCACAGTCAACGGCAAAGTGGTTGACAAGGCCCAGAGCGATCGACCCCTTGAATTCGTATATGGCATAGGCATGCTTCTGCCCAAATTCGAGGAGTACATCGCAGGCAAGGGCGTCGGCGACAAATTCGAATTCGTACTCGCACCCGCCGAGGGTTATGGCGAGCATGTGGCCGAAAACGTCATCGACCTGCCCAAGAACCTCTTCGAGATAGACGGCAAAGTCGACGACTCCATGCTGGTGATAGGTAACGTATTGCCCATGTCCGACCATGAAGGGCACCGTCTGATGGGCACCATCAAAGCCGTGGGCGACGACACCGTCACCATGGACTTCAACCACCCCATGGCCGGAGAGACCCTCCACTTCACCGGCGAGATCATAGGCGTACGTCCCGCAACCGAAGAGGACTATCCTCACCACCACTCATGCGGTGGAGGATGCGGCGATGGCGGCTGCTGCGGCGAGTGCAACTGTTAGATTGCCGGTCACTGCCGTTTATGTTGACGGCACTGCCGTAATTTTGCGGGAACTGCCTCCGGCGGCCCTTCCGGGGGAGGGGTCACGGACCCCCTTTTGATATTTTTGAGGAACAACTAAGGGGGAATTACAGATATGTCATAAATGTGTTTCGACATGCGTCTTACACATTTATGACATATCTGTTTTTGGCCCTGAGGTTGAGTGCCTTAATGATGTCAAAACAGGGGCCATGGCTCTCGCGGAAAGGGTGCGGAGGCAGTGCGGCAAATAATAGGGCAGTGCGCAAAGCATCGCTGGGCGTTTCTCATGCTGCGGCGGGCCGCATGGGGTGCGGATTCGGGGTCATGTGCGTGATGAGTGAGATTATTGGCGTTACAGAGAGCGGAACGGAGCCTGCGGAGGGCAAAGCGTGGAGGTAATGGACGGTGTGAGCGGGATTAATTCACTGCGATATATTGCTGTGCGGTGTGCGGCCCTCCGTTGGGGGAATTTCCTGCCCACCGCGAGGTGCGGGCCGCTCGGGACTCGTTGCCTCGTCCTGGTCACAAGGAATGGTGTGCGGTTTCGTTTCACTCAGACCGCGCCTGCCGGAGCGAAGGGCGGGCCGACCGCAGGTCGGCCGCATCGGGGAGGAGGTCGAGAGCGTGATGAAGTTCGGGCGTGCTAAGGGAGGGAGACGGGCGGCACTTTGGGTTGGTTGGGGTGCCGTGCCTTTAGCCTGACAGAGCTTCGGGCCGAGCCTGGGAGGCAAAGCGAGAGGGTCTTGGGCGGCAGTTGGGTGCCCAAGTCACTAAACTATAATTGCCAAGCGGGGTTACGGGCCTCCGGGGGGGAGGGTCGGCCCGTTGCGGCCGAAGTATGAGGCCGCCCTGCCGGTGCGAAAGCCATGCGGTGTGGAAACATGTTGAGCATAAAGTAATGTGGTGGTCGTCGCGCGGCAATATGTTTTTTTGCCTGACGGAGAGCGGAACGGAGACTGCGGAGGGCATGGCTTGAAAGTAATGAGCCTAATTACACCCCATAATTCACTGATCTATATATTGCTCATCGGTGTGCGGCCCTCCGTTGGGGGAATTTCCTGCCCACCGCGAGGTGCGGGCCGCTCGGGCTATCGTGCCTCAGCCCGTCACAAGGAAAAGTGTGCGGTTTCGTTGCACTCAGATCACCCTGTCGGAATTAAAGGGACGAGTGTTGCGAGCACGTCCGTTTATGTTTGGG
>CAMRVW010000153.1 GCA_947054185.1 uncultured Rikenellaceae bacterium
ATTCAAATGCAGTTTGATATAATGGCTGTCGTGCTTTAAGAACTCATCTGGCCCGAACAGTTCAAGCTCGTCGACCTCGATAACAAAGTCTCGCTTTTGCCCGTCGTCTATAATTGTTTTTTCGACATCTAACGACTTAGGATAGTTTTTTGTCGGGTCTAACAAGTCGTTTCCCTCTTTATCGAGCACAGAAACATCAATAACAGTACCGACATAAAATGAATGCTCCCCTATTTTTTCTCCGCAAGCCCCCAACAAAAGCGCCATACAGATTAAAAGCAATATCTTTTTCATAACCTGAAAATTTAAGTTTTACAAAAATAACAGTATCAATATTTTCGTATCTGATATATCATCTTTTGCCTGTAATTATACGACGACCCATTAGGAAGATTCCATTTAGTGCCATCATACCATCCGTCAAAATCACCACCCCAGCCCCAATTCATGTGAAGTCGTATATTGCCCCACGCTATCGAACAATCGAAAGTGTCGCCATGCGTAAAGTTATAAATATAACCGTCGCAAACCCATGCATGACCGTTGGTGTACGAAAGTCCGCTTTTCGTGCCTCCGGTAAGTATCACGACATAACCCCGGCTAATTTCATCTCTAACTGACCCCCAGAAGAAGTCTGCCTCCTTTGCCGAGGTATAACCGAATTTATTTTTAAATGCCGAAACGGCGTTTTTATTGGTTGCCCCGGAGCCATTGCAGCTGTAATCCATATTGACGGCAGCGCCTATGTCTCTCATCAGCGCTGCAATTTCAGTCGAACCGCCCTCATTGGGCATTGCGTCCCAATTGTAATTATTGGGATGTTTGTAAAATTTCATCACCTGAGCCATAGCCGTGGCAACGCATCCTGTCGGCGCTTTACCTGAACCGCAATCTTTCGGCACCAAATCATTATATCCTTTCCACTGATCCCATTCAGTCTTGAGCACCGGCCCTTTTTCTTCATACACATCATAGTCGCGGCAACTGGTAAAACCGGGCTTGGGGTCGGGGTCGACCTCGTCGGGTCCGTAAAGCGCGTTTGGCGTATATGCCTTGCTCCAGGCTATCTGCATCTCGGCGCTCTGCTCTCTGTTCTCGGCCCTCACCGTCTCTATGTGCTCTATGGTACCGGCCATCCAATCGACCAGCCCCTCAGGACGCGAGCCTGAATCGACAGGGAAACAATTGGTCTCTGAATAGGCCAATATGGGGTTGACCCTGTTGTCTGCCGCCAGAATAAGGAAGCCCGAACCCTTGTAATTGATTATGTAATAGGCCGTAACGCCGTTTGCATCGGGAATCTCCGTAACGCTCTCTATCTCTTTTTCCTGCCTTACAGGCCTGTCAAAAACGTCGCCATAGGTGCGTTTCCCCCGGTTTTCAAACAAAATGGACGAGGCAATACCCTTTGCCATATCCTCGCTGACAAAATTACCGGCCGACTTATTTGCACCGTTACCGACCGAATAGTCATCTTTTTTACACGCTCCCATCACACTCATAAGTGCAACGAGAGAGAAAATCAAAAATCCTCTCTTTTTCATAGTACTGAGATTTAAATTGCGGTTAAAAACAACTGTCGTTAACGAACTGTCCCAAATCTATAAAATATAATCGGAAAATGCAAATAATCAGACCCTTATTTTCACCATCTCCAAGCCCGCGCAGAACGCGCAACAATCACAATAACCTGACAGACTGATACTTATACCGAAACAGCACTTAAAAAAAGATTCCCCGCCGCATGCTAAAACGTACCCCAAAACACACAAAACGTTATAACTGTCCGCCGACAGCACCTTTATATATAACGTATGACCACACTTTTGCCGCTCTGCTCCAACAGACGGCCTATATGCCGCATCACCTTGCGGCGAAGTTCATATTCGTCCACCATATATATGCCGCCGGTGCTTCGGTCGGTGCCCAACACCATCTCTATGGCGTCGGACGAGTCTATGGCGTTGCATATCTCGGCGGCGGCACCGGCAGATACCATGTGCGACTCGCGATTCTGCAACATGTCATACACCTTGTTGAGGGTCACCAGGCTCTCGGTTATAAGGTCCACGCCGGGCATGTGCCATACCGGTTGCAGGTCTGAGTCTTCCGAATAGCTCTCTTTCTCAATCGGCCGCCCCGTCAGCTCACTGAGCGACATGGCCAGATGGTAACCGCATATTATGCGTTCGCCGTCGAACCGCTCTATCACAGAGGCCAGCTCGGGCAGCTTGGCGGCAGAGGCCGGCGGACACGAGCAGAGCAACAGACGCCTGGGGTGCCTTATGGTGGCCACGCCGCAGCTTATGTCGTCTTTGGTGAAATAATCGTCATTGCGTATCGACTGCCCCAACACCTTGGTGGCAATGTATGACGACGAGGCATAGGGGTGAGACAGCAACACGCGCTCGATATAATCGCACACCCTGTCACGTCCCCACCCGAACGGATAACGGTCGCTTCCCAGACCGCTCTGTGTGACGCCGTCGCTCATGAACACCACCCTGTCACCAACCTTGAGGTCGATGCGCGCAAGCCTGATGAGCTGCGGACGCTTACGCCCCTCGACACTCACCTCCATACGCTCCCATTCGGGCTCCAACCTGCGTCCGTCACGAAAGATGAACGACTGCGGATTGTCGAACTCCATTATGAAACCCTTGCCCTCCAAGTAACTGAAATATAGCACAGTAAAGGTGGAATAGCTTATCTTGCGCACGCTGCACACGGGCAGGGTCTTGATTATCAGCTTGGCCAGCGAGCGTATATCCTGATGCAGATAGTCGAAATTGACTATTATGGAGGCGGTGAGCGTCGAGAGCACATTGGCCTTGACACCGTGTCCCAAACCGTCGGAGAGCACACACAAGGTGCCCTGTGCCATGCGTCGCATCATGAACGTGTCGCCGCATATACGCTCACGGCCGCAGTTCTGCTGCTTGCACACTATGTCGGGATAAAGATTATTCTGACTCATCCGATAGGTTGGTTAAGTCGCCGTTTGCCGACAGGTCGCCCTGCTCGTCTCTCTCGCGCCCCTCTATGTAACGTATTATGGAGTTGAGCGTCTTGGTGTTGCCCGCCGCCTCTTCGCCCAGCAGATAACCTATCTTCTGTATCATGGCCATGCTTCTGTCTATGACGCTCTCTATGCGCGTGGCCACCTCGTTTCTGAGGCTGTTGCTGTCATAGAGGTTACGCAACATTATCATGGCCGACGCCCCACGCACCAACGGCACCACCGACGCGCTGAAGCTCGAGGAGCCGAAGCTGATGTCGACGTCTGAAAATGACGTGCCTGTGTGTATGGCGTCAGAAAAGCGGTCTGTGGTCTCTTCGTCGAACAGTTTGTCTATATATGAGCCTGTCACCGTGCCTTTGCCGTGCCGTCTGTGATCGAGACAGTCTATGAAAGGCTTGTTGACCATTGTGACGCAGCCGTTCTTGTCGGCCACCAACACAGCAAGAGGTATATTCTCCAACAGCGCCCTCATGGTCTGAGACAATATTTTGAGCTGGCTGTTGAGCATGCGGTTCTCACCCCTCAACCGCTCTATCAACTGCCCCTCGGTGACAAAATCGTCATCGTCGGCAATAGAGACAGCCCCGACGGGACACGACTGCATGCAATCGCCGCACCCGCGACACCGCGACGGCAATATGGCGCAAAGGCCCTTGCCCCGTGGTTTTATCGCATCATGAGGGCAGGCGGCAAGGCAAATGCCGCAACCGTTGCAAAGTCTCTTGATTATCTGGAAAACAGCCATCGGAACCTATCGGAAAATTAAATGACAACTCCCCCCGGTTGCGGTTGCGACATTCTTGTCTGCCCGCAATCGAAAGCTCATGACAAAGATATCTTAATTTCCTTTTATTGCCAAAAAACCTCGCCGCACAATATAATCACGGCCGCCCGCACCCTCACCCGTCAAAAGCCCCTAAGCCGCCACACACAGACGGTTACACGCGATTTTGCCGGCACAGGCTCGGGGCGCAAAAACATTTTTTCGACAAAACTGCTTGTAATTATAATATTTATGCCTTTCTTTGTGACTGAGAATATTTACAAATTAAGCCAATTTTTATGAAAGGTAAAGTAAAATGGTTCGATTCAGCCAAAGGTTACGGCTTTATCTCAACCGAAACTGACAATGACGTCTTCGTTCATTACACGGGCATCAACAAAGAGGGTTTCAGGGGACTTGAGCAGGACCAGGAGGTCGAATTCGAAATCGAAGAGGGCAAAAAAGGCCCCCAGGCAGTAAACGTGGAAGTGATAGGATAGTTTATCATATAATTTCTTATTGTTTCTGAACTCCGCCTCTTCCGGCGGAGTTTTTTTTACAACCTGACGATTGGCACGCTTTTTGAGCATCGGCATAGATATTCATTTTGACAAAAACGACA
>CAMRVW010000154.1 GCA_947054185.1 uncultured Rikenellaceae bacterium
TGTGTATAAATTATACTCAGAAATGACATTTATAGGCAAAAATACACCAATCTACGGTTTTACTTAAAGTGATATATTAAATAAGATGCACTAACATGCTAATACATGCATATTTAACATGCAATTTATATCTAAAGTATAATTATCTTTGGGGCGTCAAAAAGGCTTGATTTACATTTGTTGCTTGAAATTTACATTACTTTTGTTCTAAAAGGGATGGCAAGCTTCAAACTGAAAATTTTGATGGCAATATAAACTCCGGACAGTTACCGGTAAAAGAGACACGCATACTGCTCCAACAAAAAAGAGATGCAAATAAATGATTACGAAAAACTCAAAATATGCGTAAGAATAAATAAGCCGTGAGAATACCCTATTTAAATATGTTTTTCTTTGAACTTGCTTTAATGGCTTTTATGGAGACTCAAATAATAATCGGGAGAATTTGCAAAAAATTAACGATCTCTTGTCATGGTGGATCAGAGTCCTTAAGACAAAGATAGGGAGAAACTTAGAGAACCGAGTCTGCTAAATGGTTTTAACGGATAATGTATTGCTAATTCTTTTGTTTAGGTGTTCCTGTAAAAGAAATCGTAATACGTGTAAGGTGCCGGAAATTAGACTGATGGGACTGCCGGGATTGCCGGGACTCAGCCCCGGGAGTGAAATGGAATATCGTGAAGCAAGCAAGCAAGCAAGCAAGCAAGCAAGCAAGCAAGCAAGCAAGCAAGCAAGAGAAAGAAAGTTAAAAAGACCTCACCTTGCAAGAGGTTATAATGGGAGCAATAAATTACAATACACTGATATTAAACATATTACAATTAATATCCGGATATAAATTACATATCAATGGCAGATAAGTCCCGCAGACAATAGGTCTAAAAACCGACAAAAACAACCGAAAATATCATAACCACAAAATAGCTCCATAAGCGGATAAAACGGCATAAAAAAGCAGGGCTGACTGCCCTGCTTTTTTGCTTAGAGCCTCACTTTGTCAAGTATCGAGGCGAACTGTTCGGGTGAAAGCTTCAGTTTCTCTTTGGCGAAGTTGACGTCACACTCGTTGTTCATGGGTATGAGGTGGATGTGAGCGTGAGGAACCTCAAGACCCATGACCGAAACAGCCACCTTTCTGCATCCGGTCGCCGCTTTTAGCTTAGACGCTATCTTCTTGGCAAACAGATTGATGCGCGATATTTCTCCGTCAGTAAGATCGAAATAATAGTCGACTTCCCGTTTGGGTATCACCAAGGTGTGCCCCTCTGTCAGCGGGTTGATGTCGAGGAAAGCGAAAAACTCGTCGTCTTCCGCAACCTTGTAACAGGGAATCTCGCCTGCCACAATGCGGCTGAATATAGATGCCATGCTCTCTTTGTGTTAAGTTGTTTGTTTATAGTTGTTTAAGTTAAATATTCCGTTTTATGCGACATTAGCTTGCCTCACATGAAAAGATGGATTTATTGTATGGTAAACAATTGACTTTTAACTCTTTCCCTTTGGTTATGTGATATTGCACTTCAGATAAGATTCCCTTTTCCCTTCTCGTTATCTCAAAAACAAAACACGGCAGTAAAAATCACTGTTCCATGACAAAAAAGGCCACTACCCTACAATAGATAACGAATTACAAATCAGATAGTTACACGGATTATGTGATATATACATTAAGTGGGGTACAGTGTTAAAACAACAGATATCGGCCTTAAAATGCGGGAATCAAGCCCTCAAAACCAAAGCATTCAAAGCATTAAATAACAAATCGGTTTAACCCTGCAAGGCAATGAACATCAGCTTGTCGGCCCATGATGTTGAGAGTCTTCGCTCTCGAGGCGTTTGACCGACTCGATGCCTTTTATGGCCAGCACCTTGTCCATGACGTTGGTGAGGTCTTTTTTATCTTTGACATAGAGGGTGATGCTGCCCTCGAAGATGCCGTCGTGACTCTCAATGGAGAGCTTGCGTATGTTTATGTCGAGGTCGCCGGTGATAACCTTTGATATGTCGCGCAGGATGCCCATGCGGTCGATGCCTCTGACCTCGATGACAGAGAGGAAAGAGACGATCTTTTCGCTGGACCATTTGATGGGCACTATCTGGTCGCCGTGGCGGGCTGCCAGCTTGATGGCCTCGTCGCAGCTCTTTTTATGCACGGTGACATTACCGTCGTCCCGGCGGAAGCCTATGACCTCGTCGCCGGGGATGGGCATGCAGCAAGTGGCTATTTTTATGTCCTCGGCGGGGCTTACCTGCCCTGTGTCAGACTCTTTGGATGAGCCGCCAAAGAATTTGAGTGTGTTGGAGACCTGGAGGGTCCAGTATTTGACCAGCTTGATGGCCGCGTTCTCACGTAATATCTTGTCGACGTTGTCTAGCGATATGATGCCGGCGCCTAATTTGACGTAAAATTCGTCTTTCGATGATGAGTTATATGCCGGCAGCAACTTGTGGAACACGCGTGCACTGGGCGTGACGCCGCGTTTTTTCATCTCCTCTTCAAATATGCGTATGCCGTTGCTCAGGTTGTTTTCGCGCTCTTTTTTGAGGAATGTCTTGATTTTCTGTTTGGCTTTGGCCGTGACCACGTGGTTGAGCGACTCAAGCACCGGGTGGGCTGTGGCCGAGGTGATAATTTCGACCTGATCGCCGTTGTTGATGGGGGTATAGAGCGACTCTATCTTATGGTTGATTTTGGCGCCTATGGCCCTGTCGCCGAGGCTCGAGTGTATCTCGTAAGCGAAATCGAGCACGACGGCCCCTTTGGGCATGGTGACAGACTCGCCCTTGGGGGTAAAGACCACGACCTCGGAGGTATATAGGTTGAGCTTGAACTCGTCGAGAAACTCGACAGCGTCTTCCGTGGGGCTGTTGAGCGCGTTTTGCACCTCGCGGATCCATTTGTCGAGCTCACCTTCGCGATTTTCGCGCTCTTTATATTTCCAGTGGGCGGCAAAGCCTTTTTCGGCTATCTCGTCCATGCGCTCGGAGCGTATCTGCACCTCGGCCCAGACGCCATCGGGGCCCATGACGGTGCAGTGGAGGGCCTCATAGCCGTTGGCCTTGGGTATGTTGACCCAGTCGCGGATGCGGTCGGGCTTAGGTTTGTAAAGGTCGGTGATGAGCGAATAGATGTTCCAGCATTGGGTCTTTTCGGGCACGAAGGCGATGGGCTTGAACACTATGCGGATGGCGAAAAGGTCGTATATCTCGTCGATGGTGACCGTTTTGCGCTGCATCTTTTTCCAGATGGAATAGACCGACTTGATGCGTCCTTTGATGGTGAAGTCGATGCCGCTCTCTTTGAGCTTCTCTATGATGGGCGCGTTGAACTTTTCGATGAACATCGATCGCGAGAGCTCTGTCTCGGAGAGTTTGTCGACGATTTGCCTGTAATCGTTGGGGAAGCTGTATTTGAGGCTGAGGTTTTCGAGCTCGGTTTTAATATTGTAAAGGCCGAGACGGTGGGCAAGCGGGGCGAAAAGATAGATTGTTTCGCTGGCTATTTTCATCTGCTTGTCGACGGGCATGGCCCCCAGGGTGCGCATGTTGTGCAGGCGGTCGGCCAGCTTGATTATTATCACCCTGACGTCGTCGGAGAGGGTGAGCAGCATCTTCTTGAAGTTGGCGGCCTGCGAAGAACTTTGACCGGCCAGCTCGCCCGCCTTCTTCATCTTTGTAAGGCCGTCGACCATGGTGGCCACCTTGCGTCCGAAGCGGAGCTCGAGATCTTCGACGGTGTAATCGGTGTCTTCGACGACATCGTGCAAAAGGGCCGCGGCAACCGATTTGACGTCGAGGCCTATCTCGACGACAACTATTTTGGCAACCGCAACAGGATGCAGTATATAGGGTATGCCCGACTTGCGCCTGACACCGCGGTGGGCGTCGTTGGCGAAGTTGAACGTCTCTATAATCAGCTCTCTGTCGCCAGGGAGCTTGCATATAGGTTCGCAACATTTCAACAGATCGTCGAAATGTTCCTTTATCATTTTATCGTCAGCCTGGGTAAACATAATAACAAAAATAATGAAATTTTTTTGTATTGCAAGTGTTTTTTTGAGGCGGTGAAAATGGTCGTGGTTTGCGGGTGTGGGCGTTTTGTTTTCGCCAGATCTAAGGGGCTGTTGCTGTCGGGTTGCCGGAGATTGCGACGATATTTTTCCGGAGGTTTGCTTGGTTTTGCGCGTCTTTGTCGGCCGTGAGACCTCGTTAAAAGCAGGGCGCCAACCCTAAAAAGAGGAGATTACGGGGTAAATAGGGCTGTTCGGATGTTTATAGACAAAAAGAGGGGGTTAGTAAAATTACAATTGTAAAGTTTGGTTCAGGGTGGTTGCAATAGTAAGATTTCGGGGTAACTATTTTACTTATTCTCCTCCGATTTTTGGCAATTCATCCTCCT
>CAMRVW010000155.1 GCA_947054185.1 uncultured Rikenellaceae bacterium
CTATAATAACCAAACGGGGTTACGGGCCTCCTGTGGGGAGGGTCGGCCCGTTGCGGCTCGTGCCTCGCCGCCCTGTCGGAGGGAAGCCATGCGGTGTGTAAACTGTCAGGTATAAAGGGGTATTTGCGTTTCTCAAATCGCGCCTGCCGGGTCAAGGTGGGCGGCACCTTGGATTGGCCGGTACGTGACTTTAGCATGACGGAGCTTCGGGCCGAGCCTGGGAGGCAAGGCTTGGAGATGATGCGCGGTGGTGAGGTGCTTAAGTCACAGAGTTATAATAACCAAACGGGATTACGGGCCTCCCGGGGGAGGGTCGGCCCGTTGCGGCCTTATACTTCAGCCGCCATGCCGGCGCAAAGCCTGCGATGTAAAACTTGTCGGGTACAAGGAATGGATGCAGATTAGTTATTGGGAGAGTTGAGGAATGTGCCTTTGGCGTGTTGGAGAGCGACCCGGGGCCTGCGGAGGGACGGGCGTGAAATAGATGCGCTTAACCACCTTCCCCTAATTCACTGGCCTATATATTACTCTGCGGAGTGCGGCCCTCCGTTGGCCGAGGCTCCGGGCCGCTCGGGCTATCGTGCCTCAGCCCGGCATAAGGAACAGTGTGCGGCCTTATGCTTCAGCCGCCCTGCCTGAACAAAAAACTGCCTGAACAAAAAACTGCTTGAATAAAAACTGCCGTATCTCAAAACCTGCGGACACAAAAACAGTCGCCCCAAAAAATGCAGATAAAACCGCGAGACAAGATACTATCGCCGCAAAGTCATGCGAGGTAAAAAGGCATGCCGCGCGAAAACCTGCGGGGGAACAAATTCCTCTAATTCAGTTGAGTTTCCCGCTGTCGGTTCCCGCAGTACGTACGGTTCGTTGCAGGGTGCGGGTACATACGGAGGCTATTGGTCGTCAGTTGCCGATGGTTCTGACAACGCGTACCGCCTGTACTTCTACAGCAGTAATTTGTACGTGAACTACACCGATAAGCAGTACGGTTTTAGTGTGCGTTGTGTCCGCTAAATATTAATACTTTGGTTCTTTGATTTCTTTGATTCTTACCCGAAGGCCTGCTTAGGGTGTGTGGTTTGTATCGAGTGGGCAGGGTGGCACTGGTCGGAATTGGGGGGCTTTTAGTTTTGTCGTTACAAATGAAAATATGTAAGGGTGATAGATTCTTATATTCCTGAATGTTTATGTGTGACATGGTGTATATTTATTTTCAGATTACGGGTTTAATTGTTACTTTTGCAAATTGAAAAGACGTATGGATTAAATAAATTTTAATATAACCGTTAACCAAATTCCACTATGAAAAAATCGATACTTTCGCTATCGTTATCCGTGGCCGTGTCGTTGTTGGCCGCATGCGGAGGCGATAAGGTCGCGAGGCCTTACAACGATGGTGTAAACATCATTCCGACCCCCGTGGAGATTACCTCGGAGGAGGGATCGTTTTTGCTTAAAAGTTCGACAAGGCTGTCGGCAGACCGTGCATCGGAGGTTGTCGCAGACTATTTCGCAGCCAAGATGAGCCATTCGACAGGCTATAATTTCGATCGTAAAGAGGCGGCTTCCGACGTGATACGCCTTTTGGTCGACACCACTCTTGATGTGCCCTCGCAGGAGGGTTACACTCTTGCTGTGACCTCAGATGTGGTGACCGTTACCGGCAAAAGCGCGCAAGGCGTCTTTTACGGCATGCAGACATTTTTGCAGTTGTTGCCTGCCGAGATAGAGTCGTCAGAGGTGGTGGACGATATAGAGTGGGAGGCTCCCGCCGTGACAGTGCGTGACTATCCCCGCTTCCCCTATCGTGGCATGATGCTCGATGTGACGCGTCATTACAACGATGTGGAGTTTATCAAAAAGCAGATAGAGGTGCTGGCCATGTTCAAGATAAACCGCTTTCACTGGCACCTGACAGACGACCAGTTGTGGACCATAGAGATAAACAGATATCCCGAGTTGGTGCGTGTCGGTTCGGTAAGGCATGATCAGGACGGTTCTGTTCACAGCGGCCATTTCACGCAGGCACAGGTCAGGGAGATTGTGGCTTATGCCAATGAGCGTTTCGTGGATGTGATTCCCGAGATAGAGTTGCCGGGACATGCTTTGGCGGCGCTTTCGGCATATCCGCAATATTCGTGCACCGGCGGTCCGTTCAAGCATCGTCAGGTGTGGGGTGTTGAGCCGGACGTCTTTTGTGCAGGTAATGACGCCACATTCGAGTTCCTTGAAAACATACTCGACGAGGTGATACCACTCTTTACCAGCAAGTATGTGCACATAGGCGGCGACGAGTGTCCCAAGTCTCGTTGGGAGAAGTGTCCCAAGTGTCGTGCCCGCATGCGCGCCGAGGGTCTGAAGTCGACGGCGGAGCTTCAGAGCTATTTCGTGCGTCGCATCGAGAAGCATATCAATTCGCTCGGCAAGCAGATAATAGGTTGGGACGAGATACTCGAAGGAGGTATCGATCCGTCGGCGACAATAATGTCATGGCAGGGACTTGAGGGCGGCATACAGGGTGCTCGTGCGGGTCACGATGTCATCATGTCACCCGGCGCATGGCTCTATCTCGACAAATATCAGGGTGATCCCGAGGTGGAGCCCATGTCTATAGGCGGCTATCTGACCCTTGAGAAGACATACGGTTTCGATCCCATGCCTGAGGTGTTGACTCCTGAGGAGGGCAAGCATATAATAGGTGTGCAGGGCAATGTATGGACAGAGTATATGTATGAGCCTGGTGCCCCCGAATATTTCATATATCCGCGTATTCTTGCCGTGGCCGAGACAGGCTGGAGTCCCGCATCGCGCAAGGATTACAGCGACTTCGAACGTCGTGTCGACAATGCCTATGTGCGTCTGGACTGTCATGACATCAACTATCATGTACCTATGCCCGAGGGTCCACGTTCAGACTATATGGCCTTTACGGACACTCTTCGTCTTGCCTTTACCAATACGCGCAATTACCCCATGGTATATACGCTCGACGGTACCGAGCCCGGAGTCGGTTCGCCCCGTTATGTCGACACTTTGCGTTTTGTGGATAACGACACCTTGAAGATTGCGACATTGTTGCCATCAGGCAAGACGAGCCGTGTGCGTACCATTGTTGCGGCCAAAGAGTCGTTGTCGCCGGCAGTGACGTCACAGTCTCGTCGCGGCATCGTATCACGCATAGCTTACGGTATGTATCTCGACAGCGTTGCCATGGCCAAGGCCAAGTGGAGCGCGCCCAAAGTGGTCAGCACATTCGACACCAAATGGGTGGAGAGTCCGCATTACAAAGAGCCTTGGGTTGCCGTATACGAGGGTTTGTTCGAGGTGCCTCAGGATGGCGTTTACACCATCACCACAGACCAGTATCTGCTTTATGTGGACGGTCGACCCGTGATTGTGAACAGCGACAAGATAGCCACCCGCCATTTGCACAACAAGAACACAATGGCGCTTGAGAAGGGTAAGCATAGCTTCAAGTTGGTGGTCAACAACCGTGTTGCAGGCGGTTGGCCTTACACATGGAGCAAGGCCACATTCTATTACATGGCTCCCGGAAGCAGTAAGCTCGTGGATGTTTGCAATACTCCGTTGAGTCATTAGACGTTAATTGCATTTAGATACATGCCGACAGTCTCTTTTGCGGAGGCTGTCGGCATGTTTGTTTTATGGTGGGGATACGGGGTGTTTTGGACAGATTCATTTTTTATTTTTTTGCTTCGATTTACCTGTAAAAGTTATAAAGGAGGGGGATAGTGGGCCGGCGCTTGCGCCGGCCTTATAGGTGCGGATTCGGGATCGAGAGAGTGGGGGAATGTGATTTAATCGTGAGACTGAAGAGCGTGGGCGTGGTCCGAGGATCGCATCGGAGAGGAGGTCGGGGGCGTGATGAAGTTCGAGCGTGGTGTGTTACAGAGACGGGCGGCACCTTGGATTGGTGGGGAGGTGCCTTTCGGCGTGAATGAGCCACGGGCCGAGCCTGGGGGGCCAAGGCATGAGGATATGAGCGGGGTGAACGGGATTTAGTCACTGCGGTATAATATTGCTCTGCGGGGTACGGGCCTCCTGGGGGGAGGGTCGGCCCGTTGCGGCCTCGTGCCTCGGTCGCCCTGTCGGTGCGGAAGCCATGCGGGCAAAGGTCGGGGACATGATTTCGAACACTCGCGGAAACGTGAAACAGGGAGACCTGCTCGGTTGCGCATGAGTGTGTTTTTGACGTTTCGGAGAGCGGCGCGAGGCCTGCGGAGAGCAAGGCTGGATGGTAATGTGTGGGGTGAGCGGGATTAAGGCAGTGCGATATATATTGCTCTGCGGAGTGCGGCCCTCCGTTGGCGGAGGCTCCGGGCCGCTCGGGCTATCGTGCC
>CAMRVW010000156.1 GCA_947054185.1 uncultured Rikenellaceae bacterium
TTTGGCGTGGAGGAGCTTCGGGCCGAGCCTGCGGGGGCAAGGCGGGGAGGTGATGGGCGGTGGCAGGGTGCTTTAGTCAGTGCTCTATAATTACCAAACGGAGTTACGGGCCTCCGCTGGGGGAGGGTCGGCCCGTTGCGGCCTTGTTCCTCGGCCGTTTTGCCGATGCGGAAGCCATGCGGGGTAAAAGCCTGCCTCATATGGCGCGGATTCGGGGGCGGGAGTGTGATTTAGACGTGACGGAGAGCGGGACGGAGACTGCGGAGGCCAGGGCGGGAGGGTCTTGGGTGGCGGGGCTTTGCTTTAGGCACTGCGATATATGGCTGTGCGGGGCTGCGGCCCTCCGTGGGGGGATTTCCTGCCCACCGCGAGGTGCGGGACGCTCGGGCTTGCGTACCTCAGCCCGGGATAAGGAATTTGCATTTACTTCACACTTCGTGTGTCGAGGAACAAACACTTTTGAGAGCTTGCCTGATTATAAAGAATGTGGTGGTTTGTTTTACTATCCACACGGGCGGGACGGAGACTGCGGAGGGCAGGGCGTGAGAGAGATTGGCGGTGTGAGCGGGATTAATTCACTGCGGGATATGTTGCTCTGCGGGGTGCGGCCCTCCGTGGGGGGATTTCCTGCCCACCGCGAGGTGCGGGCCGCTCGGGACTTGTGCCTCGTCCCGGGATAAGGAATTTGTACTCACGGCGTCACTTCGTTTTGCCGGGGATAAGGAAATGTATACGGTTTTCGTTACGCTCAGACCGCGGTGTCGGAACTAATAAGGGGGAAATGTTGCGGGAACGTCCGTTTGTATTTTGCCGGCACTGCCCCACTTTGGTTTGCCGCTCTGTCTTCCGCACCCTTTCCGAGAAGCGGTCATGCCCCTGTTTGATATCATTCAGGCACAAAACCCCGGAGCCGAAAAACGACTATCTGATAAAGATTCGCACGTCCCAAGACTGCGTAATCTTTATCAGATAGTCGTACTTATTCCTTAGTTTGTCCTCAAAAATATCAAATCGGGGTCCGTGACCCCTCCCCCGGAAGGGCCGCCGGAGGCAGTTCCCGCAAAACAAAACGGCAGTCCCGGCAACATGGTCGCACTTCCCGCAAACCGTTAACGGATGCAGTTATGTTATAGCCTGCACCCTTGCCACAAGTCTCTCTCTTCGAGTCTCCGTTCGAGCATCTCTATAAGGGTGTTGTTCCTTATCAATCCCCACGATGGACCTATGTGAAACCGAGGGGGCGCCTCTCCGGCAAAACGCTCCACCACAATGTCGCTCTTAAGACGCGCCAATATGTCGCAAAAAAAGTCTATGTACTCGTCGCATTCAAAAAAGGAGTAATTTTGTGGATTGGCCATGAAGTCACGTTCCATGATAGTGTCTCTGAACACCTGCAACTGGTGAAACTTTATCGTCTCCAAGGGCAAGGTGTTTATCACCTGCACCGAGCCCAACATGTCGTCACGACTCTCTCCCGGCAACCCCAATATGAAGTGAGCGCCCGTGTGTATGCCTCTTGCTGCCGTCTCGGTCACAGCCTTGCGTGCGCACTCAAAATCATGACCTCTGTTTATGCGTTGCAACGATCGGTCATATACCGACTCTATGCCATACTCAACCACCAGATGGCACCTCTGCGACAGACCGGCCAGATAGTCGAGCTTATAACCATCGACACAATCGGGCCGTGTGCCAATCACAATGCCCACCACGCCATCCACCGACAACGCCTCCTCATATAGCGCCTTAAGCTCGTCGAGAGGCTTGTATGTGTTGGAGTACGCCTGAAAATAGGCCAAGTAACCGGCGGCATGTCTGTATCTGCCGGCATGAAACTCCTTGCCCTCCTCAATCTGCCGGGTCACGCTCTTCAGCGAGGTGCAATATGAGGGGTTGAAAGCATTGTTGTTGCAATATGTGCACCCTCCGTACGCCACCGTGCCATCCCTGTTGGGACATGTGAACCCCGCATCTATGGTCACCTTCTGTATGCGTCGGCCGAACAACCTCCTGAAATAGCGGGCATAACTGTTGTAACGCCTCGAATCGCCCCACGGATATATCCTCGCCTCTTTATCAACCATGCCGATATCGTTTTCTTTGAGAGCAAAAGTAACAATTTTTTGCTAACCGCGCTCTAACTGTTATGGCCTCGTTTTTGCGGAACGACACACTGTGAGGCGATAATAAATAAAATAAACAGCCAAACACACCCCCAATTAAATTTTTGATTAACTTTACCATCAAATTTGCAGATCGAAATGATAAAAGCGACCATTCTCGGCAGCGGCACATCGCAGGGCGTACCCATCATAGGATGCGATTGCGAGGCATGCACCTCCACCGACATGCACGACAAACGCCTGCGTTCGTCAGTGATGGTCTCTTGCAGCGACACCAACATCGTCATCGACTCCGGTCCCGACTTCCGTTACCAGATGTTGCGCGAGGGTGTCAGAAGCCTCGACGCCATACTATTCACCCACGGACACAAAGATCACACCGGCGGCCTTGACGATGTGCGCGCGTTCAATTACATCAACGGCAAAAGCATCGACATATATGCCAACGCCGCCACTATGGCCACCATACGCAAAGATTACGATTACGCCTTTGCCGACAACCCATACCCGGGAGTGCCCGAGCTTACCCCACACCTTGTCGACGGTGACGATGCTTTCTCTGTCGGCGACCTTACCGTCATCCCGGTCAAAGGGCTCCATTACCGCATGGAGGTGCTCGGTTACCGCATAGGTGGGCTTGCTTACCTTACCGACATGAACTTCATATCGCCCGACCAGATGGACAAACTCCATGGTGTCGATACGCTGATAATAAACGCTTTACGTCGCCGCAAACACCTGTCTCACTTCAGTCTTGGCGAGGCCCTCGATGTTGTAAGGAAAATATCGCCGCGCAGAGCGTTCCTTACACACATATCTCACCAGATGGGCCTGTTTCGCGACCTTGAGGCAGAGCTGCCCCAGGGAGTGCACTCGGCTTACGACAGAATGACAATAGAAATAGAATAAAAAAACCGAAGCATGAATTTCAAAAACAAAACAGTCCTGATAACAGGCGCCTCGTCAGGCATAGGCTTGGCTTTATCACGCGAGTTCGCATCGCTTGGTGCCAATGTGGTAATGGGCGCACGCACCGAGGAGACCCTGCGTTCTCTTGTCGCCGAGTTCGAGTCACAAGGGGTACGCTCCATCTATCGTGTTACCGACATAACCTCGGAACAGGCATGCCGGGAGCTTGTTGAAGCCGCTGTCGAGGCCTTCGGCGGCATCGACGTATGTATATGCAACGCCGGCATATCCATGCGCGCACTCTATGACGATGTCGATATGTCAGTGATACGCAGGCTCATGGATGTCAACTTCTGGGGCACGGCCTATACCGTCAAATATGCGTTGCCATATATACAGAAGAGTCGCGGCTCCATAGTCGGCGTCTCGTCTGTTGCCGGCTTTCACGGACTGCCCGGTCGCACAGGTTATTCGGCCTCCAAGTATGCTATGCACGGGTTGTTGGAGACCATCCGCATCGAGAATCTTAAAAAAGGCATTCACGTCATGATAGCAGCCCCAGGCTTCACCGCCTCCAATGTGCGATTCTCGGCCCTCACCGCCGACGGCTCACCTCAGGGCGCCTCTCCCCGCAATGAAGACAATATGATGACCGCCGAAGATGTCGCCCACCGCATCGTGCGCGGTATATGTCTGCGCAAACGCGAGCTGCTCATGGACTTCAACGGCCGTGCCACCAAGCTCATCAAGAAGATATGGCCCTCTTTGCTCGACCGTCTCTTCTATAACCACATGGCCAAAGAACCCGACTCGCCGTTCAAGTAAAAACAACTCTGACGGTGTGCTGAAACTGCCGTTTATTTTGCCGGCACTGCCGTTATTTTGCTGTAACTGCCGTTATTTTGCTGTAACTGCCTCCGGCGGCCCTTCCGGGGGAGGGGTCACGGACCCCGTTTTGATATTTTGAGGACAAACTAAGGTAAAAGCACGAAAATATGATACAAAGGTGTTTCGACTTGGGTCTTACACCTTTATATCATATTTTCGTTTTCGGCCCTAAGATTGAATGCCTAAAGGATGTCAAACATGGGCCATGTCCGCTTGCGAAAAGGATGCGGAGGCAGGGCGCAAAACATCGGCGGGCGTTTCTCATGGGGCGCGGATTTGATGGCGGGTGCGTGAGGAGTGTGCTTTTTGCCTGACAGAGAGCGGCGCGGAGCATGCGGAGGGCAGGGCGTGAGGGAAATGAACTTCACGGTATTGCTTAATTCACCGTCCTATA
>CAMRVW010000157.1 GCA_947054185.1 uncultured Rikenellaceae bacterium
CCGTGACCCCTCCCCCGGAAGGACCGCCGGAGGCAGTGACAGCTCAGTTCCCGCAAAACATTAACCGAGTTTTTCCTGATATTTGTACATTATGTCGCGGTATTCTGCTGCTTTGTGGAAGTCGAGTTTTTTGGCGGCTTCGGTCATGAGAGCCTTGTATTTCTCTATCTCTTGGTTGAGCTGCTCTGTTGTCATGGGCTGTCCGACGGCGGAGTATTGGGCTATTGGCTCAGAGGCTTTGGCCTGAGGCATGCGATACGAGAGGTCATATTCGACGACATCTTTATCTTTTATGGTGGGGGAGGGCGACTCGTTGAATAACGACTTGGATACGCCTCCCTTGACCTGACGTGGAGTCTGGTTGTGCGATATGTTGTATTGCTCCTGCAGGTGTCGGCGCCGGCTTGTCTCGTCAATGGTTATGCGCATGGAGTCGGTGATAGTGTCGGCATACATTATGACACGGCCGTGAACGTTGCGTGCGGCGCGGCCGACTGTCTGGGTGAGAGAACGGTGCGAACGCAGAAAACCCTCTTTGTCGGCATCCATGATGATGACAAGGGCAACCTGTGGGAGATCCAATCCCTCGCGTAACAGGTTGACGCCTATGAGGACATTGAATACATTGTCACGAAACTCGTCCAGGAGTTTGAGACGGTCGACGGTGGTGACATCGGAGTGTATGTAACGACACTTGATATCCATGCGGGTGAGATATTTGGTCAACTCTTCGGCCATGCGTTTGGTTAGCGTGGTTATCAGAACGCTTTCGCCGTAAGACTCTGCCTCCCTTATCTGCACCAATATGTCGTCTATCTGATTATCGGTTGGTTTCACCTCTATTACAGGGTCTAAAAGACCGGTGGGACGTATTATCTGCTCTATCACGACACCTTCGCTTTTTGATAGCTCAAAATCGGCCGGTGTGGCGCTGGCATAGATGGTCTGACCCTGCAAACGCTCGAACTCCTCAAATTTCAGTGGTCTGTTGTCTATGGCCGAGGGCAGGCGAAAGCCGTAATCGACAAGGTTGACCTTGCGTGCATAATCACCTCCGTGCATGGCCCTTATCTGCGGCACGGTGACATGGCTTTCGTCTATTATCATAAGGTAATCGTCGGGGAAATAGTCGAGCAGACAGAAAGGACGGCTGCCGGCGCTTCGTCCGTCGAAATAGCGAGAGTAATTCTCTATTCCAGAGCAGTAACCGACCTCCTTTATCATCTCAAGGTCATATTCGACGCGGCTTTTTAGCCTGTTGGCCTCTATGGGCTTGCCTATGGCGTTGAAATATTCCATGCGGTCGAAAAGGTCGTCTTGTATCTCTTCTATGGCGCTGTGTAAACGCTCGGGAGAGGTTACAAAGTTGCTTGCCGGATATATCGTCAGCGAATCGAGAGCCTCTTTGCGCATGCCGGTGCGGGTCTCTATTATGTATATGCCCTCTATGCGTTCGCCGTTGAATACAACACGATAAATGGTGTCCGAATATGCGGGGTGTATGTCTATGGTGTCACCCTTCACCTTGAAGGTGCCGGGTTTGAAGTCGAGCTCGTCGCGGTTGTAAAGAGCCGTTGTCATCTTTTGCAGAAAGCGCTGACGGCCGAATAGTTGTCCGCTCTTTATCTCTATGGTGTTTTCGTGAAAATCGGAGGGGTTGCCTATGCCGTAAAGACACGACACCGAGCTTACCACAACCACGTCGCGGCGTCCTGAAAGAAGAGTGGAGGCGGTGCTGAGACGCAGTTTCTCAATCTCTTCGTTGATGGCCAGGTCTTTCTCTATGTAAGTGTCGCTTTGGGGCAGATAGGCCTCGGGCTGGTAATAATCGTAATAAGAGACGAAAAACTCGACTGCGTTTTCGGGGAAGAATGATTTGAACTCGTTATATAACTGACCTGCCAGGGTCTTGTTGTGGCTGAGCACCAGTGTGGGACGGTTAAGGGCCGATATGACGTTGGCCATGGTGAATGTCTTGCCCGAGCCTGTAACACCCAAGAGGGTGGTGTGGCGCGAGTGTTCGTCGCGTATCGACCTTACCAATCCGTTTATCGCCTCGGGTTGGTCACCGGTGGGCGAGTATGACGAGGTTAGCTTGAAATCCATGCTTTGTTGCGTTTATTATGTAAAGGTATTAAACATTTTGTCCCTTTGCAAAATAAACGTAATTTAAGTTGATATGGTTATGTGAAGGTTTGTTTTATGATGAAATAATTGCGATTCGTTGTTTTTAGGCGAATGGATCAAGAGCCATATAAAAGGCTTGTTTAAACCTGTATATGGCTCTTGTTTGTGGTTATGTGTCGTCGAATCAGAATATGAATCTCGCCAGAAACTCAACCCTGTGGTTTCCGGTTATATCGTAATTGTCTATCGATTTGAATTTATTGTCCGAGACACTCATCCATTGGGCGCTTGAATATGTATATTCGAGGCCGAATTTGAGATGTTTGCCCATGTAATAGTATATTCTTGGAGAAAGTCGGTTAAACCACTGTAAGTTACAGTCACGATAATATCCTATCTCCGGGTCTATCTCTTTTTTTGAGCCGAGGTTGGCCTGATATCCGGCGAAGAACCCGAAGTCGAAGTCACCGTAACGTGGGGTGGTGAAGTCAAACCATGCCGACATGCCGTATATATTGCCATATCTGTAATCGCCGTAAGGAGACTCTTCCAATAGTTTGCCATATCCGCCTATTATGCCGTATGGGGTGAGGTTTTGACCATAGATGCCCCATAGCTTGAACTTATAGTCGTTGAGGGTGAACGAGAGAAAGGCGTTGATGTCGAAAGAGGGTACTATGGTCGACGAACGATTACCCTCGCTATCTTCGGTTCTGGGTTTGAGAAACTTATATCCGCCGGTGATGCCGCCCATTATCTTGCCTGGGTCTCCAAACTCGACCTTGGCATGTATGTCGGGTATGGCGGCGTTCATTTGCGCGTTCTCAGGTCCTATGGCTCGGTGAGAGGTGTAATATTCGGCTGCCACAGAAAGGTTGATGTTGTGTTTGAAAGTGTGGGTATATCTTATCTGAGGTCCTCGGTTGAGAGTTGCAAAAGGTACGCCGGCATTGAACATAACAGTGGCGGGGAACATCTTTTCAGGACTTGTCAGATGGTTGGTTTGTCCTATGCGGAAGTTATTGCCGCTCCACGCTATGTCTATATAGGCGTGGCGCAGACGTAACATGTGGTTGAATGCGTCGCTCGATCCTAAGAAGTCTCCCTCCATGTATGTGCCTATAGAGGCGCGCCCAACTTTTATATTATCTATACCGAACGACAGTCGCGACGAGAATGCACTGAAACTGAGCCGACCGCTCTTGTTGATGTCACGGCCGTCGCTCCCATAGTCGGGTGCTAAGGGATAATAGTAAAGAACTTGTTCGCGGGGAGATTTTGAAGCGTAAGAGTTATAGATAAATCGCGTCTCAAGCCAGCCGCCTAATTTGTAATCAAACTTGCGTTCACGCTTTTTGCGTTTCTCTCTCGGTGTTTCCGTCTTGACGCTGTCTCTATCTGTCATGCTCACATCTTGAGCCATACAGGCGATGCCTGAGAAAATGACCGTGAGAGTTACTATCAGCTTTTTCATCTCTTAGTCTTGCAGTTCGTTTTTGAGCTTTACCATCTTTATGGCGGTGGCGGCTGCCTCCTCACCCTTGTTGCCGTGCTTACCGCCGGCACGCTCTTGGGCTTGCTCTAAGTTATTGGTTGTCAGTACACCGAATATGACAGGGGTGTTGTATTCCAATGCCACCTTGGTAACACCCTCAGATACTGCCTGACATATAAAGTCGAAATGACGCGTCTCTCCCTGTATGACGCATCCGAGAGCTATGACAGCATCGACGTCTGTGTGTTCGCAGAGCAGTTGCGAGCCGAGTGACAGCTCGAAGGTGCCAGGCACATGTTTTATTATGATATCTTTATCATTACATCCCTGCTTCTTCAACAGTCTGACAGCACCTTCAAGCAACTTGCCGGTGATTTGACTGTTCCATTCGGCAACGACGATGCCGAAGCTCATACCCTCGCATGTGGGTACCGGTGATTCGAATACTGATAAGTTCTTTATGGCTGATGACATGGTTTTATGTATTTATTTACAAAGGTATACAAAAGCAGTGAATATACAAGTGAAGAGCCCTTGCTTTGCGGGGACTGCCGTTATATTGCTCAAACTGCCTCCGGCGGCCCTTCCGGGGGAGGGGTCAC
>CAMRVW010000158.1 GCA_947054185.1 uncultured Rikenellaceae bacterium
CGAGGGCCTGCCGGGGCAAAAACTGACTTATGGTGCGGTGAATGGGCTTTTGCGTGACATAGAGCGGCCCGGGGCCTGCGATGGTGATGCAGGGCCATGGCTGGCGTGGCACCGTTATTTTTTGTGAACTCTTCCGTTATTGCTTCCCGCCCTTCCACCGCACCCTTTCCGCGAGAGGTCATGCCCCTGTTGAGATTCTTTTAGACATTAAGTCTCAGGGCAAAACAGATATGTCATAAATGTGTTTCGACATGCGTCTTACACATTTATGACATATCTGTACTTTATCCTTAGTTGTTCCTCAAAAATATCAAAACGGGGTCCGTGACCCCTCCCCCGGAAGGGCCGCCGGAGGCAGTGCTGGCAAAATAAAACAGCAGTTCCCGTAAACCCAAACGAGGCAGTACCTCAAAATAAATGTCAGCAAAGCATAACCGTCCTTTTCTGCATAACTTTCATGTAAAATATTTTGCAGGCCGAATAAAAAAAATTAATTTTGTTGTGTATGGAGGCATATAAAGATACATATCTGACCATAAAAGAGCCTGTTGAGTCTCTCGGGCGCGAACGCGGGAGCAAGTTTCTCTCGTTCGCCTATCCTGTCACCACATCTGAAGAGGCCGATGCGCGCGTGGAGGCGTTGCGCAAGAGATATCATGATGCCACCCACCACTGCTTTGCCTGGCGTTTGGGCTTCAAGGGCGACACGGCGCGCCAGTACGACGACGGCGAGCCCCCCTCCACGGCAGGGCGCCCCATCTTGGGTCAGATACTGTCGGCAGGCCTTACCGACATTCTCATCGTTGTGGTGCGTTACTTCGGCGGCACTAAGTTGGGCGTTCCGGGCCTTATCGCCGCCTATCGCGATGCGGCTCTGTCGGTCATAGAGGCGGCCGATGTTGTCGAAAAGGTCAAGAGCCGCCGCCTTAAGATAGAGTTTTCATACGGCGAGATGAACGCGGTCATGAGGGTCCTTAAGAATTACTCGCCCGATGTTGTCGAACAATCTTTCGACCTCGACTGCCATATCGTTGTCGACATACGCGAAGCCCTTGCCGACGCCTTTGCCGCTCAGTTCGAGCATCTCAACGATGTTAAAAAGACAAAAATAACAATAAAAACACTATCGTCCGATGAGTAAAAGCCTTGTCTCTATCAGTGACTTCGATAAGGCGGAGATACTGAAAATCATGGAGTTGGCCTCCCATTTCGAAAACAATCCGGGAGAGCGGCTTCTTGAGGGGCGTGTTATCGCCTCGCTTTTCTTCGAGCCATCCACCCGCACACGTCTCAGCTTCGAGAGCGCCATCAACAGGCTGGGTGGTCGCGTCATCGGCTTCTCAGAGGCCGGTAACACGAGCGTGTCCAAGGGCGAGAGCCTCCACGACACCGTTAAGATGGTCTCTAACTATTGCGACCTTATCGTCATGCGCCACTATATAGAGGGCGCGGCCCGTTATGCCGCCGAGGTGGCCTCCGTGCCTGTTGTCAATGCCGGCGACGGTTCCAACCAACACCCGTCGCAAACCCTTCTCGACCTCTATTCCATCAAAAAGACGCAGGGTACGCTCGACAACATACACATAGTGATGGTCGGCGACCTCAAATACGGGCGTACGGTACACTCGCTGCTTCAGGCGCTCTCTCACTTCGGTGCCCGCTTCACCTTCGTCTCGCCCGACGAGCTTCGTCTTCCCGGCGAATACAAAATCTTCCTCGACGAGCACGGCATGAAGTTCTCGGAGACCTCCGACATGCGCGAGGCCATCAAGGATGCCGACATATTGTATATGACGCGGGTGCAACGCGAACGCTTCTCCGACCTCATGGAATACGAGCGTGTCAAAAACGCCTATGTGCTCAAGGCCGACATGCTCACCGGCACACGCGACAACCTGCGCATACTTCACCCGCTTCCCCGCATCACCGAGATAGACACCTGCGTCGACTCCGACCCCAAGGCATACTATTTCGAGCAGGCCCGCAACGGCGTCTTCACCCGTCAGGCAATAATATCCTATCTGCTTGGGGTCAAGTAACATAATGTATAATGCACGTAAGTAAACAAACGCTGAAAACATGGCCCACGAAAATACCGTCATGGAGGTGAGTGCCCTTGAGAACGGCACCGTAATAGACCACATACCGGCCGACAGCCTCTTCAAGATCATCAACATACTCTCGTTAGACAAGATAACCAACCGCATAACTTTCGGCACCAACCTCGAAAGCAAGCGCATAGGCATCAAAGCCATCATCAAGGTCGCCGACATGGAGGTCGACCGTAACTATCTGAGCCGCATAGCACTGTTTGCACCCGAAGCCCGTTTGTCGTATATCAAGAATTTCGAGGTGGCGCAGAAAATCAAGCTGGTTGTGCCCGATACGATAGAGGGAGGCGTCAAATGCGCCAATCCCGTCTGCGTCACCAACCACGAAAAGGTCACGCCCAGGTTCGACGTTGTCGACAAATGCCACATCGCGCTCCGTTGCTGCTATTGTGAAAAGATAACCACTTCAGACAGGTTCGAGATAATAAAGTAAACCTGACACGTCTTATGACCGCCCTCGGGACTATTCCAAAGAGGCGTCTCAATGGGGGAGTGTCATTGAGCAATACCCATCGGAAGACATGAAAAATACATGCCTTCCGATGGGTATGTTCTTGCAAATGTCCGTCTTGCCGGATCACGCACTTGCTCTTTGCAGCTCCTTACAATGACATCAAGCCTTTGCCCGCGACCAGATATATACAGTCATGCAAATTACCAGGTGCAGGCAGACAATAAAACTTATATCTGAAACCCATATAAAATTACATTTTTAATGTAATAGAGAGCTATTTGTTTTGCGGTTACACATATTTGTATTATTTTCGTGGTGCAAATAACATTGTTGTCGAAAAACGTTAATACAAAATCAAATGACTCCAAACATCAGATTCGTATCGCCCCAAGAGGCCGTCAAGTGCATCAAGAGCGGCGACCATGTACATTTGAGCAGTGTTGCCAGCGCCCCCCGCATCCTCATCGACGCCATGGTTGAGCGTGGCCGCAACAAAGAGCTGAAAGGTGTGCATGTCCACCACCTCCACACTGAAGGTCCCGCGCCTTATGCCGATCCCGAGTTGGAGGAGGCTTTCCAGCTCGATTCGTTCTTCGTCGGAAGCAACGTACGCAAGGTTACTCAGAGCGGTTATGCCGATTATATACCCATCTTTTTGAGCGAGACCCAGCGCCTCTATCGTGCCGGCGTTCTGCCTTGTGATGTGGCCATGGTGCAGGTGTCGAGTGTCGATAAGCACGGCTATGTCTCGCTTGGTACCTCTGTCGATGCCACCCTGGCGGCCATAGAGTGCGCCAAGACTGTCATCGCCGTTGTCAACCCCAACGTGCCCCGTTCGTTCGGTGACGCCTTTATACACACCTCGCAGATAGACATATTCTGTGAAGACGACACCCCTCTTGTCCAGGCCCATTTCGCCGAGCCTAACGAGATAGAGACCAAGATAGGCGCCCACTGTGCCGAGCTTATAGAAGACGGTGCCTGCCTTCAGATGGGCATCGGCTCCATCCCCAATGCCGTGCTTGCCAAGCTCAAGGGCCACAAAGACCTGGGCATCCACACCGAGATGTTTGCCGACGGCGTATTGCCTTTGGTCGAGTCGGGTGTCATCAACGGCCGCAACAAAGGCACTGACGTGGGAAAAATGGTGTCGACATTCCTTATGGGTTCGCAGCAGGTCTATGACTTTATCGACAACAACCCCGGTGTGCTAATGATGGATGTGGGTTACACTAACGACCCCGCCATTATTGCCAAAAACCCGAAGATGACCGCCATCAACTCGGCTCTCCAGGTCGACATAACAGGCCAGGTATGCGCCGACTCTATCGGTACACGCTTCTATTCGGGCGTCGGCGGCCAGATCGACTTCATTTACGGTGCCTCTCAGAGCAAGGGCGGTAAGGCCATCATAGCCATGCCCTCCATCACCAATAAAGGCATAAGCAAAATCGCTCCCGTGCTCGACCCGGGTGCCGGTGTTGTCACCACCCGTGCCCACATGCACTATTTCGTCACCGAGTACGGCTCTGTCGACCTTTACGGCAAGACACTGCAAGAACGTGCCAAGGCCATCATAAGCATCGCCCATCCCGATCATCGCGAAGCCCTTGATCGTGCGGCATTCGAACGCTTCGGTCCCCACTTC
>CAMRVW010000159.1 GCA_947054185.1 uncultured Rikenellaceae bacterium
CCCTCGCTTATTCGTATCTTTGGCTGTCGCCTTAAATACTCCCGCTCGGCAAAAAACAAGCAAGCTTGCTTTTGCCCTCGCTTATTCGTATCTTTGTTGCGGTGCTGCCTGAAAAAAGTTCACGCACGGCCTCCGAGACAGACGCAATTTACTGTCTTTCGTCCGTTTCAGCAGGCGGCCCTCCGGGGAATCAATGGGCAGGTGCGACAACGACACATGCCGGCGGCCTTCGGGCATATGTCGCAAGGGCACGAGCAAGGTCATATTTAACACTAAAGACGCATGCGCACAACCGACAGTGGCAATAAGTTACGCATAAGGCGCCGCACATCGAGGGTGTCGCCGGCAAAGCCTGTCGGCATGATATTGTTGCTTTCCATGCTCGTCTTTGTAATAACCAAATGCAGTTAGTTATGTTGGGATTTTCGGCATTCAAACGCAAACCGCGTCAGTTTAATTATATTCCGCGTTACTGGAATCAAGAGCAAGAAGAGCGTGAGCGCAGGCTTCATCCCGATGAGGAGACGCAAAAGCCATACGTGCCCGGAGCGTTGATCAAAGACAGCCGGACAAGAAGACTTTACGGAGCCGGGAAGAAAAAAGGCACGGGGTCGTCGCCGGTGCTCATACGCACGGTAATAGTGCTGATGCTGTTGGGGCTGGTCGGCTGGATAATATTCAGAACGCCGATGGTCGACCTGTTCGTAATGGGATTAACGGCACGATAGGTTGCGGTAACGTCATTCTTTAACTCAAAACAAAACGCATGTCATCGATCATCAATCGTCTGTCGGAGTATGTGGCCAACCAAATAGCGGCGGGCGAGGTTGTGGTGGGCCCCTATTCTGTGGTCAAAGAGCTGATGGAGAACGCCATAGACGCAGGTGCCGAGCTGGTGATAGTGAGTGTAAAGGGGGCCGGCAGCAACGTGATACAGGTGGTGGACGACGGCAAGGGCATGTCGGAAGATGATGCCGTCAAGTGTTTTGAGCGTCACGCCACATCGAAGATAAGCGATATCAACGACATATACTCGCTGGCAACGTTCGGCTTTCGCGGCGAGGCGCTGGCCTCCATAGCTGCCGTGGCCGAGGTGGAGCTGATGACAAGGCGCGAGGAGGACGAGGTGGGCACCAAGGTGTCGATAGCCGGCGGACGCCTGACAGAGCAGGTGCCCGAAGCCACGGCCAAAGGTACACAATTCATTGTCAGGAACCTTTTTTACAATGTGCCGGCACGACGCAACTTTCTCAAATCTCCACGCTCGGAGTTGCGCAACATAACGCAGGAGTTTGAGCGCATCGCACTCTGTTATCCCCGCATCTCGTTCTTCCTTTACAGCGACGACGAGAGGCTTTACAACCTGCCTGCAGGCAATCTGCGCAAAAGGGTGCTCGACATAACGGGCAGGAATATCAACAACGCCCTTCTGGAGCTTTACATAGAGAGTCCGTTGGTGGAGATACGCGGATATATAGGCAAGCCGGAGACGGCAAAGAAGAATGCCCCCAGGTTTATGTTCGTAAACGGCCGTTACTTTTACGAGCCGTACCTCAACAAGGCCATACAGCAGGCTTACGACAAGTTGTTGCCCTCGGGGAGCCAGTTGCCGCCGTTCTTCCTCTATTTCACGGTCGACCCCGCATCGATAGATGTCAACATATCGCCCTCTAAAACGCAGGTCAAGTTCGACAACCTGCAAGCCATGTTTCAGATTGTGTTGTGCGCCGTGCGCGAAAGTCTGGCCAAAAACGGCATAGCCCCCATGATAGACTTTGACGCGGGGGCGGGCATAGAGATACCAATGCCAACGGCCGAGGGGGTGGAGATGCCGGCCATAGAGCTTACGGCAGGCGGATACTTCAACCCTTTCGACGAGAATTTCTCGTTTGCAAAGGCGGTGGAGGGGCATGACGACTCATTCAGAACCAACATATCGAACCTGCCTCCCGCTCACGCCTCGACACCCAAAGCGGAGGGCGACGACGGGTTTGTCGAGTTCGAGGCCGAGGTGCCGGGTGATTCCACCGTATCGGAGGCTGCGGGCATGTCGACCCATCAGCGAGTTTCGGACGGCTCAAAAGGAGCGGGCGGTTTCAAAGAGACGGCCAATGGCTCCGCTGAGATATGGCGGCGGTTTGAAATGGCCGACGCCACATCTTATCAGAGGCCGCAAGAGCAATATATAGAGATAGAAGAGCCTGAGCTTAAGGCCTCGGGATGTTTTCCCTTGGCCGGCGGTTATGTTGTGGCGGCGGTGGGCGGCAAGGTGCTCATGATAAATGTAAGGAGGGCACGTCAGCGTCTCTTATTCGACCGCATGTCGCAGATAATGACATCACAAGGCAAGGTGCCACGGCAAAACCTGCTGTTTGAGACGGTGGCCGAGCTGACACCCGCCGACATGCGTCTGGCCAGCGAGTGCGAGAAGCAGTTGCGAGAGCTTGGTTTTGACTTTGCACTTGGCGACGACTCGACGGTGACATTGACGGCCATACCCGCCGACGACACTTCGTCAGATGCCGCGGCGCTGTTTGAAGAGGTGCTGCAAGGCGTCAAGACCGCAGAAGAGGGCATATATGCCGACAACAAGCGCGAGAGGTTCATGGCTTCGTTGGCACGTGCCGCCGCCAGATCGGGGTCGACAAGCCTTACCGACACAGAGGCCAGGGTGTTGGTCGACGAACTGCTGAGATGTCGCGACTTCACTTACACGCCCGACGGCACACTTATATATGCCGCATTAAGCAGAACGGATATAGACAGGATGTTTTAAGTGGCACAACGGACTGACAGTCAGGCGCCGGAATACGGAGTGAATTTCGGGAGTTCCGGAAGACTTATGGGTGTAAACGCCGGGGTGACGATCGGGACTCGGAGACGTTTAAGAAAGCGTCTTATATGACAAGGCGAAGGTTTACCTATCACGACAACTGTTTTACGGCACAGATGCCGTACAAAAAAATATTTACGATGTTCAGAAACATTTCACCTGCGGTCAAGAACCTGCTTGTAATAAACATACTGGTTTTCATGGCGCAAACGATGCTGCCGTGGGGGCGTACAATAGACACCACTTTTGCGCTGCACACGTTCGGGTCGGACGATTTCAAGGCGTTTCAGATCATAACGTCCATGTTTATGCACGCCGACTTCAGCCACCTTTTCATGAACATGTTCGCCCTGTGGATGTTCGGTCCCCTGCTCGAACGCGACTTGGGAACCAATAAATTTCTTGTCTATTACTTCGTGTGCGGCATAGGAGGCGGCATATTGCACGACCTCACCCTTATGTGGCAGACTCACTCCATGCTCGAACAGGCACAACAGTTTTTCGATAATCCGTCAAACTCACTGCTGACACAATTCATTGCCGATTACGGCAGAGGGGTATATGCTTTCCCGACACTCGAAGGAGCGCTCGACAGTTACCCCCTCATAAACGGCGCCCACGATGCTGTAAACGACATAATAGAATCATACTCCAACCGCACCACCGTCGGGGCATCTGGCGCCATATTCGGCATTTTGCTGGCTTTCGGCATGCTGCACCCCAACGACAGGATAATGTTGCTCATTCCTCCCATACCTATGAGAGCCAAATATTTTGTCATCGCATACGCGGTGGCAGAGCTGGCACTCGGACTGTATGGCAACGACAACATTGCCCATTTTGCCCACTTGGGAGGAATGCTCTTCGGACTTATATTGATATTATATTGGCGCAGACATGGCGGTCTGTACAACTATATGAGATGGGATTAAACCCACTCCCCGCCCCACCGAAAAACAAAAAAGGAACTTCTAATGAAGTTCCTTTTTTACTGTGAGCTGATGACGAGATTTGAACTCGTGACCCCTTCCTTACCAAGGAAGTACTCTACCCCTGAGCTACATCAGCATGGGCGGTTAAATACGAAATCTCACCTGACCGCCATTTTTAAACTTTACTTCCCCTAAAGGAAGGTGAGAGCGGAAGACGAGACTCGAACCCGCGACCCTTAGCTTGGAAGGCTAATGCTCTACCAACTGAGCTACTT
>CAMRVW010000160.1 GCA_947054185.1 uncultured Rikenellaceae bacterium
GGGCCCGCTCACGCTCTCCGACCTCACACTTAAATCACATCCTCGACACTCTCGATCTCGAATCCGTCCCATATGCGGCTGACCTGTGGTATGAGGAACGAAACCACACAACAATTCCTTATATCCGATACGCGAAGTGTGACGTAAGCACAAAATTTCTTGTTCCGGGCTGAGGCACGATAGCCCGAGCGGCCCGGAGCCTTTGCCTCACGGAGGGCCGCAATCCCGCACAGCAATATATTAGGTCAGTGACTGAGGCACCCACCAGCCACCCATTAGTCCCCGCTTTGCCCTCCGCAGTCTCCGTTCCGCTCTCCGTCACGCCAAAGGCATGTACCGGCCAATACAAGGTGTTGCCCGTCTTTGTCACACACCACGCCCGCACTTCATCACGCTATCAGCCTTCACGCCGAGTGCGGCCCTCGTTATTCGGGCCCGCGCAGTTTGAGTGCAACGAAACCGCACACATTCCTTATACCCGACACACGAAGTGTGGAGTAAGCACAAATTCCTTGTGAGCGGACGAGGCCACGAGTCCCGAGCGGCCCGCACCTCGCGGTGGGCAGGAATCCCACACGGAGGGCCGCGCATACGTAAATCAACAAAGTAAGACGCATAACGAAACCGTCCCTCCTTAGGCTTCGTTCCGAACCCGTGTGGGTTGACAATAAGCGCCCTTTCCGAAGGCCACAACCGATAATCAGCGACATCTTAACCTGACATTAGGTGCCGTATTTCCTTGGGGTGCCTGATGACAATAAATAAAAAATACTCTGAGACCGTCGTGACAGAGCGTTTGGCGATAGGTGGCTGGATGGGTGCTTGGGATGAGTGGATAGAAAGAAAGCCCCGATAACGTGCTCTCGGGGCTTTATATCATATCCTCTCAAGGATTAGAAGTTGGTTTTCATAGGTTCGAAATATGCTTTGGGGTGGTCGCATGCGGGGCATTTCTCGGGAGCGTCGGGACCGTTATGCACATAACCGCAGTTGCGGCACTGCCATTTGATGGGTTTGCTGCGTTTGAATACGGTGCCGTCCTCCAAGTGTGCGAGCAGTTTGCGATAGCGCTCTTCGTGTACCGACTCGACCTCTGCGATATGGTCGAACACATCGGCGATCTCTTTGAATCCCTCCTTGCGGGCAATCTCTGCAAAGTGGGGATATACGTGGTGGAACTCCTCGTTCTCGACGTCGGCGGCCGCTTTGAGGTTTTCTTTGGTGGTGCCGATAACGCCTGCGGGGTATGAGCTGGTGATCTCTAAATCGCCGCCTTCGAGAAATTTAAAGAAACGTTTGCCGTGCTCTTTCTCCTGTTCGGCGGTCTCGGTGAAGATGGCCGATATCTGCTCGTAACCCTCTTTCTTGGCGACCGATGCGAAGAATGTGTAACGCATGCGAGCCTGAGATTCGCCTGCAAATGCTTTAAGCAGGTTCTTTTCCGTTTCTGTGCCTTTTACGCTTTTCATGACTTGATATTTTTATAAGTTAATGTTTTCGGTATTTTGAATCAAGCAATATTCGTGCCAACGCTGAGGTGTGGTTGCATGTCGGAGTAAATTTATGCAGCCATACTTTTGACTGTGACATGATTATTGCCCTGGGGGAGGGTTGTATGGGTTATGGCATGAAAAACAAAGAGCCTCCGTCATGAAGGCTCTCTTGTCGTGTTATTTCTGAACTTTGGCCCAAGAGTCTTTGAGGGTGACGGTTCGGTTGAATATCTTTTTATCGGGTGTGCTCTCCTTGTCGACGCAGAAGTAACCGATGCGTTCGAACTGGAATTTATCGCCCTCCGAGGCCGTGGCCAGTGCCGGCTCGACGAGTGCCTGCACGACGACCATGGAGTCGGGGTTCATGTAATCTATGAACGATTTGTCGGGGTCCATGGCAGAGGTGTCTGATATGGTGAAGAGGCGGTCGAAGAGACGCACTTCCGCTTCGACGGCATGGGGTGCCGACACCCAGTGTATCACTCCTTTGACGCGTCGACCGTCTGACGAGCCGCCGCCAAGCGACTGGTCGTCATAGGTGCAATGCAGCTCGGTGACCTTGCCGGTGGCATCTTTTATCACCTCGTTGCACTTTATAAGATAAGAGTAACGCAGGCGCACCTCGCCGCCGGGTGAGAGTCGGAAATATTTCTTGGGCGGGTTTTCCATGAAGTCGTCACGCTCTATGTATATCTCGCGCGAGAAGGGCACGATGCGTCTGCCGCAGCTCTCGTCCTCGGGGTTGTTGACGCACGACAGCTCTTCCGTTTTGCCCTCGGGGTAATTGGTTATCACCACTTTGATGGGGTCTATGACGGCCATGCGTCGCTCGGCCCGTTTGTTGAGGTCTTCGCGTACGCAAAATTCAAGCAGCCCGAGGTCTATGATGTTGTCACGCTTGGCCACACCCACTTTGTCGGCAAAGGCTCGCACCGACTCGGGAGTATAGCCCCTGCGACGCAATCCGCAGATGGTCGGCATGCGGGGGTCGTCCCAGCCCATCACGTGTCCCTCGCTCACCAGTTGCAGCAGCTTGCGTTTGCTCATCACCGTGTGGGTAAGGTTGAGGCGGGCAAACTCGTACTGATGGCTCGGGAATATGTCCAGCTGTTCGATGAACCAGTCGTATAACGGACGGTGGACGTCGAACTCAAGCGTACATATAGAGTGTGTGATTTTCTCTATGGAGTCGCTTTGTCCGTGGGCATAGTCATACATGGGGTATATGCACCACTTGTCGCCGGTGCGGTGGTGGTCGGTGTGCAGTATGCGGTACATGATAGGGTCACGCAACAGCATGTTGGGGTGCGCCATGTCTATTTTGGCACGCAGCACCTTTTCGCCGTCGCCGAACTCCCCGGCGCGCATGCGTCTGAAAAGGTCGAGGTTTTCATCTGCCGGGCGGTTTCGCCACGGGCTCTCGATTCCGGGGGCGGTGACAGTGCCTCGGCCGGCCCTTATCTGCTCCTGCGTCTGGTCGTCGACATAGGCTTTGCCCTTCTTTATAAGCTCCTCGGCCCACTGATAGAGTTGCTCGAAATAGTCTGAGGCGTAATGTTCGCCGGCCCATTCGAAGCCGAGCCATTTGATGTCCTCCTTGATGGAGTCGACATACTCCACGTCCTCTTTGACAGGGTTGGTGTCGTCGAAGCGAAGGTTGCATTTGCCGCCATATTTGGCCGCCATGCCGAAGTTGAGGCATATCGACTTGGCGTGACCGATGTGAAGATAGCCGTTAGGCTCGGGCGGAAAACGCGTCTGGACTCGTGTGTTGCCTTCTGCGATGGAGTTTTCGATGATCTCCTCGATGAAATTGAGGGATTTGGCCCCCGTCTCTTCTGTTAATTCAGCCATTGATGTCTGTTTTTGGGGGAATCCGGTCTGTTTTGAGCCCGATTCCGGTCACTATTCTTTAGCACAAAGATAAATATTTGTGTAACTTTGTGAAAATATTTAAATTGAAATTAATGAAAAAATCGGTCATAGAGTTGGAAAACATGGAGTTTTACGCCTTTCACGGCTGTTACAGGCAGGAAAAAATAGTCGGCAACCGATTTATTGTCAACCTGTCTCTTGTAACCGATGCACAGAGGGCTGCCGCCTCCGACAATGTTGCCGATACGGTCAGTTATCTCGACGTGTATAACGTTGTCAAACAGGAGATGGCACAGCCGTCTAACATACTCGAAAATGTGGCCGACAGGATATTGGGTCGTCTGGCTGCCGAGTTTGACGCAATAGAGTCTATGGCCATCAAGATATCGAAAATGACACCACCGTTAGGCGGTCAGGTGGAGCGGGTGAGCGTTACACTCGAATACGTGCGGTGACAGCGTTCGGTTATTTTGCGGGCACTGCGGGATGATTTGCCGGCACTGCCTCTGTTTTTGTTTGCTGGCACTGCCTCCGGCGGCCCTTCCGGGGGAGGGGTCACGGACCCCGTTTTGAGATTTTTGAGGACAAACTAAGGATAAAGTACAGATATGTCATAAATGTGTTTCGACATG
>CAMRVW010000161.1 GCA_947054185.1 uncultured Rikenellaceae bacterium
CGTTGTGTCCGCTAAATATTAATACTTTGGGTGTCACGGACACCTTTTTGATAGTCTGCCGGACGAAAACTTTACGAGCAGAAGTGTGCTTTTGGCGTTACGGAGAGCGGAACGGAGACTGCGGAGGGTAAGGCGAGAAAGAGATGCGCGGGGGGAGTGTGATTATGTCACTGTTAGATATATTGCTTTGCGGTGTGCGGCCCTCCGTTGCGGGAGGCTCCGGGCCGCTCGGGCTTGTGTGCCTCAGCCCGGGCATAAGGAATTGTTATGCGGTTTCGTTTCACTCAGACCGCTGTGGGCCGACCTGCGGTCGGCCGCATAGGACGCGGATTCGTGGTCGGGAGAGTGGAGAGTGTGATTTTGCCTGACGGAGAGCGGGACGGAGACTGCGGAGGGCTAAAGCGGGAAATAGATGCGCGGCTATTTCGTGCTTAAGTCCCCGACCTATGTATTGCTCTGCGGAGTGCGGCCCTCCGTGGGCGGGAGGCTCCGGGCCGCTCGGGCTTGCGTGCCTCAGCCCGTTCATAAGGGAAAGGCTTACGGCATACTTCGTAATGCCGAGCACAAGGAATTGTGTGCGGTTTTCGTTCCTCAGACCGCTTTGGGCCTGCCATGTCATACACAACACTTTCACCTGACCCGTAAAGGTCCACCGCACTCTCGAAAGCGGCCCATGACCACCCGTGACCGACGGTGACCGTGCCTTGTCATGAAATAGCCCATAGCACAACGTTTTGGCAAATCGAATCGATTAAAATTTACAAACTCATCGCATTTTTTAAAAAGATTTGATTAATTTTGCGTTTTAGAAATAATATGTATTTATGGGTAAAATAATCGCTTTAGCAAACCAAAAGGGAGGCGTGGGCAAGACAACCACGGCAATAAACCTCGCCGCCTCTTTGGCCGCATTGGAAAAAAAGGTGCTTCTGATAGACTCCGACCCTCAGGCCAACGCCACGTCGGGTTTGGGGTTCGACATCAACAACAGCGGTATTTATGAAGTTTTGATAAACGACACCGATCCGCACAGTGTCATAAGACAAAGTCCGGATGTGCCCTTGTTGTGGCTCCTCCCCGCGAGCATAGATCTGGCCGGGGCAGAGGCCGAGCTTCTCCATTTGCAAGGTTCGCAAAAGCGCATGAGCGCCATGGTCGAGAGTCTGCGTGACGAATACGACTATATACTTATAGACTGCTCGCCGTCGCTGGGCATGATAACGGTCAACGCCCTGACGGCTGCCGACAGCGTCATAATACCGGTTCAATGCGAGTATTTCGCGCTCGAAGGCATCAGCAAGCTGCTCAAAACCATAGAGATGATACAAAGCAGGCTCAACCCGAGGCTCACCATCGAGGGCTTTCTGCTGACCATGTATGACGGTCGTGTCAACCTCTCGAACCAGGTGGTCGATGAGGTGCGCACCCACTTCGGCAAGCTGGTATTCGACACCATGATAATAAGAAATGTAAGGTTGAGCGAAGCCCCCAGTTTCGGTAAGCCGGTGTTGCTTCACGATGCCAGCTCAAAAGGCAGCATCGCCTATCTTAACATGGCACGCGAAGTGATCGCCCATAACGAATAGCTCCTCCCCCGAGAGGCGGCGACACGACGGGGAGGCGATAGGGAGGCAAAGGAAAGCCGGCTGTTCCGGCTAAAAGCAAGACGGCTTAAGGGGCGAAACCGAAGCAAAGAGCGCAACTCTTGGGGAGATAATCATAAAGAGGGGGACGGGGTTACGAGCAGGTGCAAGGCCGTGACCTGACAAGAGCAAAGGCGGACCGTGTGCACGACCGGATGGTGACCAAGGCACAAACAGAACGACAAAAGAAGCAACATAAAAGCAGGCAATGAGTACAAAGACAAAACCAAAGGGATTAGGTCGCGGTTTGGGTGCGATTCTCGACATAAAAGATTATGACAAAGGCGACAAGCCCGCAGTCAGAGAGGGTGTTGAAGAGATAAGCCTCTCTCTTATCAAACCGAACCCCACTCAACCCAGGCGCGACTTCGACGAGGAGGCTCTCGCCGAGTTGGCCGGCTCGATAAGGACGTTGGGGCTTATACAGCCGCTGACCGTACGCAAAGAGAGCGACGATATGTACACCATCATATCGGGTGAACGTCGTTACCGTGCCTCGCAAATGGCCGGTCTGGAATCGGTGCCTGTCTATGTACGCAAGGTCGACGACAATGTGATGCTCGAGATGGCATTGGTGGAAAACATACAGCGTCAAGACCTTAACGCTTTAGAGATAGCCTTTACCTTCCAGCGTTTGATGGAAGAGTGTGACATAACGCAAGAGGCTTTGGCAGACCGTGTGGGTAAGAAACGTTCGACGGTGGCCAACTATGTGCGTCTTCTCAAGCTGCCGGCCGAGTTGCAGGCGGCCCTTCAGAACGACATCATAACCATGGGCCACGCCCGCGCCCTCTTGGCCGTCGAGTCTCGCACCAAGCAGCTGTCTCTGCTTAAAAGAGTGGTTAAGAACGCTTTGTCGGTGCGTCAGACAGAAGACTTGGTCAAATCGCTCGACAAAGAACCCAAAAGGCAGACCAAGGCCGCCGAAGAGGAGTTTCCCGAGAGTTACACCCGTCTTGTGGAGCATTTAGAGCGCTTTTTCAACGACAACATCAGCATCAAGAAACGTCCCTCGGGCGAGGGTACGATAGTCATAGGTTTCAAAAGCGACTCTGACATCGAAAACATATTGTCTAAATTTGAAAGGATAAAAAATTAGTGGTTGCAGGCCGTGGATATATCGTGATAGTGGCACTTGCAGCGTTTCGGCTCTTCCTGGCGCCGGGCACATGTCGTGCCGGTGAGACGATGCGGCATGATTTCTTGTGCCCGGCGATAGCCTCGGAAGAGACGGAGAGATCGGAGAGCCATGCGTACGCGGCATCAGGCACTCTGTCGCTCGATGATGCGATGGCAGCAACCCGTAAGAGCATATATGCCGAAGAGAGAAGCCCCGAAGATATCATCATAGCCGCCTGCGAAACGGTTTCCAAGAAAAAACGACGCACCGAAAAGGCCGACGACTTCTCCGGTGACGCCAATGCCGGGATGAACATCATGACCGGTGAGGCGGCAGACAGCATTCCGGCTAAAATTACCGAGGTCGACACCACGGTGGTGCGTGGCGGTGTGCTGACGCTCAACAGCGAGAAACTGCTCGAGGAGATGTATCGACAGATGCAAGACACCGTATCGGGCAAGAAGGTAAAGGTGGTGAAGGAGGAGTCGGCCACGGCCAAAGAGCGTTCGCGTCTGTTTAAAGACAGTCTGTCGTTCGTGACGGTGACATCGGTATCGTTTGCCATACCCGGGTTCGGCCAGTTATACAACAAGCAGGCGTGGAAGATACCCATACTTTACGGCAGTGTCGGCGGTTTTATCACCGGTGGCGTGATGCTCAACAAGCAATACAAGAAGTATGACAGGCTCTATAACCAGGCCGTTTACAACCATCTGCCCGCCGACCAGACAGACCAACTGCATCTGAAAGCCAACAAATACAACACGCAACGAACGCTCTGTTTCGCCGGGGCGGCAGCATCGTATCTCTTCTTCGTGGGCGATGCCGCGCTCAACTATAAGGGTGCCGTGCACAACACCCGCAAGGCCACCATGTTGTCGGCGATATTTCCCGGTGCCGGTCAGATTTATAACAAAAGTTACTGGAAACTGCCCATCGTATGGGGCGGTATGGCCGCGTTCGGTTATGTGATAGATTACAACAACCGCGGTTACCAGCGCTTCAAGAAGGCATACAATTACCTCACCGACGACGACCCCAACACTGTCGATGAGTTTTATGGCCGATATGACGCCTCGGTGCTTCAAAACACACGCGATTCATACCGTCGTTACCGCGACTTGGGCATAATAATGCTGAGCGGCTTTTATCTGCTCAACATAATAGACGCCCATGTGGACGCATACCTGCGTCGTTACGAGATAAGCGACG
>CAMRVW010000162.1 GCA_947054185.1 uncultured Rikenellaceae bacterium
CCCCCCCTCCCCCTAAAGGCAGTTTTCATCCCCCCAAAAAAACTCTGCCTAAACACCACACGTCAAAAACAATGCCAACTCCACGAAACCCCATCACCGCACAAAACCTCAACAAAAAAGGGCAGGCGATCATCCCGCCTGCCCTTGTGACACTGTATCGTATATGCTTACTTCACAATATCGAGTTCGTCTATCAATCTCTTCGAGCCTGCATATTTCTCGATTATAAAGAGCACATAACGCGCATCCACCGAAATGCAACGCTGCAACTCGGGCTCGAACGCGATGTTTCCGCTCATTGCCTCCCAGTTGCCGTCGAATGCGAGACCGACCAGCTCACCCTTGCCGTTTATCACGGGGCTTCCCGAGTTACCGCCGGTTATGTCGTTGTTAGATATGAATCCGACATAGAGGGTGCCGTCCTCGCCATACTGACCGTAATCGCCCGCTTTGTAAAGCTCTTTCAACTTATCGGGCACGGTAAATTCATAGGCGTTGTTGGGATCCTCTTTCTCCATTATGCCCTTGATGGTGGTGCGATAGTCGTAACTTACCGCATCGGCAGCCTTGTAAGGCAACACGTTACCGTAAGTCATGCGAATGGTGAAGTTGGCGTCGGGATAGTAAACCTTGTCGGGATTCTGCTCCATCAGACCGCGTATGAACAGACGATGCCCCTTTACATAATCGTCATCAAAGCCGCGGTGGGGCGCAACCTCGCGTATCTTGTCAGAGAGCGATTTGGCCGCTATGAAAGCATAATCGTTGTCAATCGCCTCTGAGGTGGGATTCTCCAAAAACTCCAGGAACTTCTCCTGCGACGAGAATATCGAATTATCGTACAGATAATCCAACGCCGCATCGACGTTTCCGCCCGCCTTGGTCTCTATAAGAGAGAGGGCGCAGGGCCATTTCTCCTTGTCCACATCGGCCATGTAAAGCTCAATCATCGCCTTGGCCACCTTCTTGTCGGTGGGCATGTTGATGTCTTTATACATGCGGTGCACATTGTCTTTGAGGCTCTTGGTAAGCTCTGTCACATCCTCGCCGTTCCTGAGTTTTTCCGCATAAGAGGTCATGCGCGCGGCAAGCCTTATCAGCTCTATATTGCTGAGAGTCTCAGACAGATACATCATCTGCGCCTCATAATCGCCCGAACGTTCCACCGAACGTTTGATGGCAGGCAGAGCATCGCCGTAAAGCTGCTGACGTGCAGGATCGGCAGCCACCCAGTCGGTAAAGCTCTTCTCTATCGCCTCTTTGGAAGCCTTGACGTTAAGACGTCTCAAACCGCGGCTCTCGCCTATGGCGTTCTTCCAATAGTTAGACGAACTTGCATACTTGGAGGCATACTGTATCTTGATCTTGGGATCGGCCATCATGTCGGCCTTGAGAACATCCTGACGCACACCGCGACACTTGATGCGTATGGGGTTGGTCACGTCGAGCTTCTGATCTATCTCATAAGAGGTCATATAACGACGGGTGGTACCGGGGAAGCCCATAATCATCACATAGTCACCCTCTTTGACGCCACCCACAGACACGGGAAGCCATTTCTTGGGCTTGTAAGGCACATTGTCGGGCGAGTAAGCGGCAGGGTTGTTGTCTTTGTCGGCATAAATGCGGAATATCGAGAAGTCGCCTGTATGACGGGGCCACATCCAGTTGTCGGTATCGCCGCCGAACTTACCTATCGACGAGGGAGGCGCACCCACCATGCGGACGTCGGTAAACACCTGAGTGACAAAGAGCAGGTATTGGTTGCCGCCGAGCATGTCTCTTACCATCACCCTCTCGCCCACACCGAGCTTTATCTTGGAGGTCAGCTTCTTGATGTTCTTCTCTATGGTCTCGGCACGTTTGGTTTCGCTCATGCCGTCGTTAACCTTGTTAAGAACGGCCGCAGTCACATCCTCTATGCTCTTGATGAATGTCACCTGCAAGCCCGGCGAGGGTATCTCCTCGGCAAAAGAAGCCGCCCAGAAACCGTCTTTGAGGTAATCGTGCTCAACGGTGCTGTGGCTCTGTATGGTACCGTAACCGCAGTGGTGGTTGGTAAAGACCAATCCCTGGTCTGAAACCACCTCTCCGGTACATCCGCCGCCGAAAATGACAATGGCGTCCTTAAGAGAACTGTTGTTGACACTGTAAATATCCTCCGCTTCGAGCTTGAGACCCTTGGCCTTCATGTCGGCGATGTTAAGCTTCTGTATGTAAGGCAAAAGCCACATCCCCTCGTCGGCAAAAGCAGTCGACACCGATGCGAAAGAGAGCAGCAACGCTGCGACAATCTGTTTTCTCATATCAATTCTATTTAATGTTACTTCATATCAAAACACCCTCACGGACCGCAGACCCGCGCGAGGCAAACATTCCCTCATAAAGGCCCCCTAAGCAAACCTCCCTGCCCCAAGCAGACGCCAAAGCCCCCGCAAACACCCCTTCCGGGCACTCCCGTCAAGGAACGCTCTTAGCGCCCCATGAACTCCTCTATCTGCTCTATGGTGTACGGTATGCGGCGGCCACCCAATATCTTATGGCCTCCCTCGGTCACCAACACATCGTCCTCCACGCGCATGCCGCCGAAAGATGCCATGGTACGCACCTTGTCGTAATTGATGAACGAGCTGTTGATATGCTCGCGCTCCCACTTGTCGAGCAGGGCGGGTATGAAATATATGCCGGGTTCGCATGTTATGACATGCCCCTTGCGCAACTTCTTACCCATGCGCAACGATGCCAGTCCGAACTGTGTGCTGCGCTCCGTCTGCGAGTCGTAACCCACAGATGTCTCGCCCAGCCCCTCCATGTCGTGCACGTCGAGGCCCATCTGATGACCCAACCCGTGAGGCATGAACAAGGCATGCGCACCTGCGGCCACAGCCTCGTCGGTGTCGCCCTTCATAAAGCCTAACTGCTTAAGACCCTCTGTCATGACACGGCACACGGCCAAATGCACATCCATATACCTCACCTCGGGCTTTATCTGCTCTATGCCATGCTCGAACGCCGACACGAGCACCCCATACACATCACGCTGCAATGGCGAGAACTCACCGCCCACCGGCATGGTGCGCGTGTTGTCGGAGCAATAGTTCATCACATTCTCGGCTCCGGCATCCATCAGCATAAGGCGCCCCTTCTCGAGCACACCGTCATGATTGTGATTATGAAGCGTCTGACCGTTCTGCGTCAATATGTTATGAAAAGAGACACCGGCCCCCCGGCTCAGTGCGATGCCTTCGACGACGCCGGCAATCTCACGCTCTGCCACCCCGGGACGACACATCTTCATGGCCGTGGTGTGCATGGCATAGCCTATGTCGCAAGCCTTCTCTATCTCTTCTATCTCCTCTGCCGACTTTATCTCGCGCATGGCTATCACCGCGGCGGTCAGCTCGCGCGACACATACATAGGCACCGCCGATGCCCCTATGCCGAGCAACCCCTGTATCAAAGCCGAGGTCTCGGCCCTGTAAGGAGCAAGAAAATGGACCTTGCGACCGGCAGCGACGGCACGCGCCACCACTGCCTGCAACTCCCTCAAAGGACATGTCGAGCTCACACCCGCCAAAGAGGCCATCTGACGCACGGTGGGCTGGTCACCCATCCATATAATGTCGTCTATGGTGTAATCATTGGCGTAAATGGTGTCGGTATCGGCCTCTATATCTATCACTCCCACCATATCGGGATGGTTAAGGCCGAAATAGTACAAAAAGGTGCTGTCCTGACGGAATCGATATGTGTTAGAGGGATAATTGTAAGCCGCCTCACCGTTGCCCGGCAACAATATCAACCCGCTTTTAACCTTTTTTCTCAAAACATTACGTCTTTCGACATATACCTCTTTTTTGAACATGTCTCAAATTTTT
>CAMRVW010000163.1 GCA_947054185.1 uncultured Rikenellaceae bacterium
CAAGACGTTTTTCATACATAAATCACAACAAAGAACAAGGTTTCTTCATTTATTTAAGTTTGGGTTAGTAGTAAGGGATTTTCCAAAAATCCCACAAGAAGAGAGCAGTCGCGAGACTCCTCTCTTCTTGTCATTCAGCCACTTACACACCAAACCAAGCCCACCCCAAACACCGTAAAACTCAAGAATAACAAATACAAAAATCACCTTGCCCCACCTGAAAACACCCCGCAAAAATCAGAGCACCGACACAAAAAAATCGGAGAACCGGCAAAACCGATCCTCCGAACAACAAATCATCACGACAGATTATTCGAGCGAATGTATCACCAAGCCCGAACGCAGTTTGGGCTCAAACCACGTTGTCTTGGGAGGCATGATGTTACCCGAGTCGGCAATGTCGACCAACTGCTTCATAGACACGGGATAGAGGGCGAAAGCCACCGCCATGCCGCCATCGTCGACACGCTTTTCAAGCTCACCCAATCCTCTTATGCCGCCCACGAAGTCAATGCGTTTGTCGGTACGCAGGTCTTTGATGCCCAACAACTTGTCGAGCACAAGATTCGACAGTATGGTAACGTCGAGCACCCCTATCGGGTCGTTGTCGTCATAGCGTCCCTCACGGGCTTTGAGACGATACCATTTGCCGCCCAAATACATCGTAAACTCGTGCAGCGCCGACGGTTTGGCAATGGCTTCACCCTCGCACGTGACGACAAAATCGTCATCGAGGGCCTTCACGAACTGCTCGGCGCTCATGCTGTTAAGATCTTTGACCACACGGTTGTAATCTATGATCTTAAGCTGGTTTTCGGGGAATATCACCGACAGGAAATAACAATACTCCTCGTTGCCGGTGTGCGCGGCGTTCTGCGCCATCTTCTCGCTGCCCACCAATGCGGCGGCGGCGGTACGATGGTGACCGTCCGCCACATAAAGAGCCGGCATGCGTGAGAATATATCGGTTATGCGGTCTATTACGGCACGGTCTTTTATAACCCAGAAGTGATGACCGAAGCCGTCCGCCGCCGTGAAATCATACTCCGGCGTCTCTTTAACCACCGATGCCACAATGGCGTCTATCTCCCCATTAGCCGGATGGCTGAAAAACACAGGCTCTATGTTGGCATTCTGATTGCGCACATGCTTCATGCGGTCCTCCTCCTTATCCTTACGGGTGAGCTCGTGCTTCTTTATCTTGCCTGTAAGGTAATCGTCGAAGTGACAGCAGGCCACAAGACCATACTGCGTACGCCCATCCATAGTCTGGGCATACACGTAATAATACTCCTCCGGATCTTTCTTCAACCACCCCTTCTGCTGCCACAGACGGAAATTCTCCACCGCCTTGTCATAAACCTTCTGTTCATGCTCGTCGGCAATGGGGTCGAAGTCTATCTCAGGTTTTATAATGTGAAGCAACGACTTCTCGCCAGCCTCTTTTTTCGCTTCCACCGAGTTAAGCACATCATAGGGACGCGAAGCCACCTCTGCGGCATACTCTTTTGGGGGTCTGATACCCTTAAACGGTTTTATCTTTACCATACGCTCTTGTTAAAAACCGTCCGACATAATAATGCCGGACGGTAAAATAGACATCTTATTTATTAACCTGGAAGGTGACGTCACCCGTTGCGAAGTAACCGACAATCTGACGCGCCGCCGCCAAGCCTGCGTTTATGTTGGCTTCGGCTGTCTCGGCTCCCATCTTCTTGGGTGTTGCGAAGACGCGGTTGCCGAACTTCTCGCGCAAGGCATCGTAATTGTCGGGCTTGACGTCGGTGGCATACTTAAGGTCGGGACGCTCTTCCAACACAGCCATAAGATCGGCCTCGTTGATAACATCCTTGCGCGCCGTGTTGACGATGATCGCCCCCTTGGGCAACAACGACAGCAACGCACGACCCACCGACCCCTTGGTCTGCTCGTTAGAGGGCAGGTGTATCGACAACACGTCGCTCACCTTGTAAAGCTCCTCGGCCGATGAAAGCGGATGGTCGCACTCAGGCGACACTATGGGACGACGACCCGACGCATATACCGTCATGCCGAACCCGTGCGCATACCTGGCCACCAGCTTGCCTATGTTACCGAACGCATGACACCCCATACGTTTGCCGGCAATCTCAGAACCGGTGCCCGGATTAAACTGATTGCGAGCCATGTATATCGCCAACGCCATGGCCAACTCGGCAACGGCATTGGAGTTCTGCCCGGGGGTGTTCATCACCACAATTCCCCTGCCTGTCGCCGCAGCCAGGTCGACATTGTCGTAACCGGCACCGGCGCGCACCACTATCTTGAGCTTGGGAGCAGCCTCTATCACCTCGGCCGTCACCTTGTCGCTCCTTATTATCATGGCCTCGGCATCGGCCACTGCCGCAAGCAACTGGCTCTTGTCGGTATATTTCTCAAGCAGCGCCAACTCGTGTCCGGCACCCGTAATTATATCTCTTATACCGCCCACGGCAGCAGCCGAAAACGGTTTTTCCGTTGCAAGCAATACTTTCATACCATTAACCTTTAATTTTTGCAAACTCACGCATGGTGTCGACAAGGGCCTGAACACCCTCAACCGGCATAGCGTTATATGTCGAGGCACGGAAGCCGCCCACCAGACGGTGACCCTTTATGCCCACCATGCCGCGCTCGGTCGCAAATACACGGAACTCATCGGCCAACTCTTCATAACCGTCGTTCATCACAAAGCAGATGTTCATAAGCGAACGGTCTTCCTTGACTGCGGTGCCCTTGAAAAGGGGGTTGGCGTCTATCTCGTTATACAATATCTCTGCCTTCTTGCGGTTGATCTTCTGCATCTCGGTCACGCCGCCCAGATTTTTGACCCAACGCAACGTCTCACGCATGACATATATGGGGAACACGGGAGGGGTGTTGTACATAGAGCCGTTGTCTATGTGCAAACGATAGTCGACCATGCTCGGCAGCTTACGCGACACCTTACCCAAAATATCCTCACGCACGATAACGAAAGTCACGCCCGCAGGTGCGAGATTCTTCTGCGCACCGCCATATATCAGACCATACTTGCTGACATCCACCGGACGGCTCAATATATCGGAACTCATGTCGGCAACCAATGTAACGGGTGAGTCTATGTCGGCATGATACTCGGTGCCGTAAATGGTGTTGTTGGTCGTGATATGCAGATAGTCGAGATCTTTGGGAATATTGAAACCCTTGGGGATATAGGTGAAATTCTTATCGTCAGACGATGCCACACACACCGTCTCGCCGAAAATGGCAGCCTCTTTCATGGCCTTTTTTGCCCATACACCGGTGTTGACATAGCCGGCTTTCTTCTCCAAAAGGTTATAGGGTATGTGGAAAAACTGTGTGCTGGCACCACCGCCCAAGAAGAGCACATGATAACCCTCAGGCACACCCAACAACTCTTTAAAGAGAGCCACCGTCTCATCCATAACAGCCTGAAACTCTTTTGAACGGTGCGAAACCTCCAATATAGACAACCCGATACCGTCAAAATCGAGAACTGCCTTGGCAGCGTTTTCAAACACTGTGCGGGGTAAAATCGAAGGGCCCGCGCTAAAATTAACTTTGCCCATAGTTCAATTTGTTTTTTGCCCTCAAAAGAGCGTAAGACAAAACTTTTTAATTAATTGTAAGTCGACAATAGCGACTTACAATTATAATAATTTTTTATGAAAACACAAAGAAAAAACAATCTTTTATTCACCTTAATCAAGAAATCTATTTTCACACAGACAGCAAACCCTCCACAACGCCCCACACACCACCATCTCACACATTACATTCCCTTACGCAGGCCCTCGGGTAAGAATCAAAGAAATCAAAGAACCAAAGTATTAATATTTAG
>CAMRVW010000164.1 GCA_947054185.1 uncultured Rikenellaceae bacterium
TGAAGGTCTGGCCTGGTGGGTGAAAAAGACGGGCGACACTTTGGATTGGTTGGGGAGGTGCCTTTGGGCGTGAATGAGCCACGGGCCGAGCCTGGGGGGCCAAGGCATGGAGGTGATGCGCGGCAGTTTCGTGCCCAAATCACCGCACCATAATAACCAATCGGGGTTACGGGCCTCCTGGGGGGAGGCTCGGCCCGTGGCGGCCTCGTGCCTCAGCCGCCCTGTCGGCACAGAAACTGCCGGCACACAAAACTGTCGGAACAAAAACCGTCGTGCCTCAAAAACTTCGGGCAAAAAACAGTCAGTCCAACAAATGCAAACAAAAACCGCGGGTCAAAACCTCGCGGCAAGATATTGTCGCCCCAAAAGCCACATGAGGGAAAAAAGCATGCCTCGCGAAAAACAGACAACTCTAATTCAGTTGAGTTTCCCGCTGTCGGTTACCGTGACAATACGTCGGGTTCGTTGCACGGCGAGGGTCGGTATGGGCACTATTGGTCGTCAGTTACGTCACCGGCTTATGCTGACGACGCGTATAACATGAGCACAGATAGCAGTTATCTGGGTCCGCAGAACACCAACATCAAACAGCGCGGACATAGTGTGCGTTGTGTCCGCTAAATATTAATACTTTGGTTCTTTGATTTCTTTGATTCTTACCCGAGGGTGTCATGTCCCCTTTCTGACAGCCTGCCGGGACGGATTCGTGAAGTGACGTACTTTTGACGTGACAGAGTTTCTGCCCGAGCCTATGTGGTAAGCGGCGTGTGCCGGCGGGGCATCCGTTATGTCTTGTGGAACTCTCGTTATCTTTTGCCGTACCACCCTTATTGTTTTGCCGCATTGCTCTTGCAACTCTTCCGTGCAGCATTCATGGCTCATGTTGATATCATTCAGACACCAACCCCAAGAGCCAAAAACGTCTGTTTCGTAAATGTGTGAGACGTATGTCGAAACACATTTATGAAACAGACGTAATTACTTCTTAGTTGTTCCTCAGTATCTCAAAACGGGGTCCGTGACCCCTCCCCCGGAAGGGCCGCCGGAGGCAGTTCCCGCAAATCAAAACGGCAGTTCCCGCTAAACGGCACTGCCTTGTCTGGCAAACCGTTACGGTTATTTTCTTATTGCCGCAACGCCGGGCAGCTCTGCTCCTTCGATGTATTCGAGGAGTGCGCCGCCGCCTGTTGAGTTATAGCTGACTTTGTCTGCCATTTTGAATTTGTTGATGCATGCCACAGAGTCGCCGCCGCCTATGAGCGAGAATGCGCCTTTCTGTGTTGCCACTGCAATGGCGTCGGCCACGGCTTTAGAGCCTGCCGCAAAGTTGTCCATCTCGAATACGCCCATGGGACCGTTCCAGAGTATGGTCTTGCAGTTCTCTATCACCTCGGCAAATTTCTTGCGGGTCTTGGGTCCGATGTCGACACCCTCCCAACCGTCAGGTATGTCGTTGGCGGGACATATCTGTGTGGGGGCGTCATTTCTGAACTCAGATATACATACGGCATCCTCGGCCAAAACGAGCTTCACACCCATCTCTTTGGCTTTCTCTATCATGCGCAGGGCGGTGTCGAACTGATCTTTCTCGCACATCGACTTGCCTATCTTGCCTCCCAAGGCTGCCTGTATGGTGTATGTCATACCGCCGGCAGCGATGAGCACATCCACTTTAGAGAAGAGCTTTTCTATGATGGTGATCTTTGTTGACACCTTGGCGCCACCGAGAATGGCTATAAAGGGACGTTCGGGAGCCTCGAGCACTTTGTCGATGGCCTTAAGCTCGCCCTCCATGACATAACCGAACATCTTGTCGGCGGGGAAGAACTTGGCTATGATGGTGGTCGATGCGTGAGCGCGGTGAGCGGTACCGAAAGCGTCGTTGATGTAACAATCGGCCAAAGAGGCGAGCTTTTCGGCAAATTTCTCGTCGCCTTTCTCCTCTTCTTTATAGAAACGGAGATTTTCCAACAAAAGCACCTGACCAGGTTTGAGGGCGGCAGCCTTCTCAGAGGCCTGCGAGCCAATGCAGTCATCGGCGAAGTCGACCTTGACACCGAGGTTTTTCTCAAGAGCGGGTATTATATGGCGAAGCGAGAACTTGTCGGTGGGACCCTCTTTGGGTCTGCCAAGGTGCGACATAAGGATAACCGAACCACCGCCGGCCAACACTTTTTTTATTGTCGGGATGGCCGCACGTATGCGTGTGTCGTCGGTCACATTGAAATTTTCATCAAGGGGCACATTGAAATCCACGCGAATAATCGCACGTTTGCCTTTGAAATCGTAAGTCTCGATTGATGCCATGATAATGATTCGTTATGTTGTTAATATTTTGTTTTTCAACCATTAATGACACAAATATACATTTTTTTATTTAATTTGCAGACTCTGAGAGATATTTTTTATGAGCGAAACATACAAAAGCCGGGCTATTGTGCTTCATACCATAAAATATGGCGACCGCGGCCACATAGTGCATCTTTACACCGAAGCGCTCGGACGCCGCAGTTATTACGTGGGCGGATTGCGCAACGGACGGCTGACGGTGGGGCGCAGCAAGATAGCTCTTCAGCCGTTGAGCGTCATTGACATTGTGGGATACGAGGGTAACAGAAGCGACCTTCACCGCATACGCGAGGCGGTGGCGCCCTATCTGCTCACACGGCTGATATTCGACATACGCAAGTCGGCCATAGCGCTGTTCATTGCCGAAGTGGTCTATCGCATGGTGCGCGAAGATGCCGCCAACCCCCTCTTCTTCGACTTCTTCGAGGGGGCGATAAAGGCTCTCGACCAGGCAGAGGGCAATGTCGCCAACTTTCACATATTCTTTCTGTTAGAGTTGACGCGTTTTATGGGATACTATCCGGCGGACAATTACACCGAAGATGGCTTCTTCGACCTTGCAAGGGGCGAATTCGTGGTCATCAAACCGCAAAACGACGATATGTTCATGGATTGCCGCACGAGCCGTCTGCTCTCGTTGTTCATAGGCCGCCCCATGAGCGAGGCCCTTGATATAGAGATGGGACGCGCCGACCGTGTGACCCTGCTCGGACGGCTGATAGACTTTCTGGCATATCATCACGATTCGGCATATAAAATATCATCCATAAAGGTGTTGGGCGAGATATTTTAACCGGACAAAGCGGCTTGCTTGCGGTAACTGACGGTTATTTGCCGGCACTGCCGTTTTGCGGGAACTGCCGTTTATGTTTGCCGGCACTGCCTCCGGCGGCCCTTCCGGGGGAGGGGTCACGGACCCCGTTTTGAGAGGTTTGAGGAACAACTAAGAGATAAGTACGGAAAAGGATAACAGGTACTCACGTCAGCACTCATAACTTCCGCGCCGTCAGGATATCAAAAATGGCCGTGACACCGTCAGGGGTGGTTTGAGGGAACCGAAACCGCACACTCTTCCTTACCATCGGCATAACGAAGTGACGCCGTAAGCCTGTTCCTTGTGCCGGGCTGAGGCACGATAGCCCGAGCGGCCCGCACCTCGCGGTGGGCATGAAATCCGCCCAACGGAGGGCCGCACACCGCAGAGCAATATATATCGCAGTGAATTAATCAAGCTAACACCACCCATCACCTCCTCGCCCTGCCCTCCGCAGTCTCCGTCCCGCTCTCCTTCACGCCAAAGTCACGTTCCCCGCGCAATCAAACCAAGCCGCCACGTCTCCCTCTTCCCGCTTAAATCACCTCCCCCGCAACCTTGATAACACCCCGCCGATATTTTACCGCACTGCTCCTTATGATTTGCGTACTGCCGTTATTGTTTCCCGCCCTGCCACCACACCCTTTCCGCAAGAGTCATGGCCCATGT
>CAMRVW010000165.1 GCA_947054185.1 uncultured Rikenellaceae bacterium
GCAACGCCTTCTGTCGATACTCCCGTTCCGCCCTTCCCCATTACACCCGACATCTTCAAAACCAAGCAACAAGCCACGCCTTGAAAAGGAGCATAAAAGCAAAGACGTCGAGAAGGTGGGCAATCAACGCACCTTAACCACCACCCACAAGTATGCTCCCGATTAACGGAGCCTCTCTTTCGAGAGCGTTTTGCGACGAATCTTATAACAAAGGTATAATTTTTCTTGAAATAATGAAAACAAATGCTTAATTTCGCTTCATAAAATTCAACACAACAGCGACTATGAAAAAATTATTATTCGTGTTGGCGGCTTTGACACTCGTTCTTCCCGCCACCGCCCAGAAGAAGGCGAAAAAAGAGGCCCCCAAAGAAGAGAAGGCCTATGTTTTCACCGACGTCAAAATCAACCCCATAACCGATGTGCGCAACCAGGCTCGCTCAGGCACCTGCTGGAGCTTCTCGAGCATGGCCGTCGTTGAGAGCGACGTGCTCAAACACGGCAAGGCCGACAAGGAGATAGACCTCTCCGAGATGTGGATAGTGCGTCACGCTTACCTCGACAAGATTATAAAATATGTGCGCATGCACGGCAAGGCCGAGTTGGGTCAGGGCGGTAACGCACACGATGTCACCGACATGATAGAGAAATACGGCATCGTGCCCGAGAGCGTATATCCCGGTCTCAATTACGGCACCGACATGCACGTGCACGGCGAGGTGGACGGTGTGCTCAAGGCCTATGCCGACGTTATTGTCAAGAACCCCAACCGCACCATATCGGCGGCATGGCTCAACGGCGTGGAGAGCATCCTCGACGCCTATTTCGGCGAACGTCCCGAGACTTTCGAGGTGAACGGCAAGACATACACTCCCAAGTCTTACGCCGAGGAGTTAGGCATCACCAACCGCGATTATATCGACGTGACCTCATTCACACACCATCCGTTCGGTGAGAAATTCGCCCTCGAGATACCCGACAACTGGGCATGGGGCCTCTCTTACAACGTGCCCCTGGAAGACATGATGGCGATACTCGACGAGGTTGTCGAAAACGGTTACACCGTGTGCTGGGCCTCTGACGTGAGCGAGAAAGGCTTCGCATACAACAAAGGCTTCGCAGTACTGCCCGAAACCGACATCAAGGCCATGGACAACAACGAGCAACAGCGCTGGGTGGCCCTCACGCCTGCCGAGAGAAACGCCCAGATGTACAAGTTCAACAAGCCCGTGCCTGAAAAGAAGGTGACCCAGGAGATGCGTCAGCAGATGTTCGACAATTACACCACCACCGACGACCACGGCATGCAGATCTTCGGCGTGGCAACAGACCAGAACGGCAACAAGTTCTATAAGGTCAAAAACTCATGGGGCACCGAGCAACTCTATGGCGGCTGCTTCTATGTGTCGGCTCCTTTCGTGGCCGCAAAGACAACCACCCTGTCGTTCAACAAAAACGCCCTCTCTAAAGCCACTCGCGACAAATACGGCATCAAATAGTGACTTTCAGCATAGGTTTCAAACGGACACTCTAAGGTGTCCGTTTTTTTGTCAAAATGGGCAAACATACCTTTGCGATGCAACGGCAGGTACCGGCCTGAGACGATGAGTGCCATAAAAAACGCCCTCAACCCAATGTCCTGCGGCAAATGGCGTTAAAATAATTGCAAAAATATTTGACAACTAACCGATTATTATTATATTTGCGGTATCAGATTATATCTAACATAAGTGGCCAAAAGCCACTATGTGCTTATATATCAGCTATTTGAATTTTATTTTTATATAATTAATTATTATGAAGAGGGTTTTAATTGTCTTGGCGTCAATGCCCATTATCTTTAGTAATTGTACCAAGCATAGCAATGTCGATGAGGTGACACCCGGTAATGGTGAAAAACGCGTGGTGTTGGCTCCCGTGCCGTCGGAAATGACCGATCTTCGTAACGGCAAAAGCACTTACACACAAGTCGATGCGACCAATCCGCTGAAAACAAACTTCGCCAACAAAGACGAAGTGGGTATTTTTGTCGGCACCACAGATGACATTACAAACTCTCCAGGCGTCGGCGTCTTATCGCAGAGCAACATACGTTTCATGTACTCCAACGGCTCTTGGCTCCAGCAGTTCGAGGGCGACGATCACGACCTGCTCGACTTCGCTTCAGATGTCTCAGGCAGTCAGGTCCAGTCGCGGTTTATGTGTTATTATCCGCACTCTTCCATGACAGACAGTCCTTTCAATGAACAGACCTCGTTTGCCGACTTCCCCACAGTGTCGTACACCCTTAACACAGATATGTCCACCGCTGCCAAATTTGCCATCAACGACGTTTTGGGCGGCGCGACCGACCTTACCCCCACAACCGACGGCACCTATGCCAAGTTGTCGCTGACAATGGAGCACCTCAACAGCTGCATGAGCTTCAACATAACCAAGTCGACCGAGTGGGCCGCCGACGACAAACTCGAGCTTATGTCGGTATCTCTCAAAGGCGTATATATAAACGGCACCTATGACATGACCAAAAGGACCAAAGCCGATATATGCTCGAGCGTGGCCGTAAAACGAGGGGCAACATCATCGACTGTGTTTAAGAAATATGACACTCCCGTGGCCCTCAAAGTGAAAGACGCAAGCCACACCGGCGAGAAAGCCGAGCTGCTGGTGGTGCCTTTCACTCTTGACAAAGACAAGCTCACCACCCTGGAGGTCAAAGTGAAGCACACCATGTCTGACGGAACAACCGAAGAGAAGACATATCTTTGCGATCTGCCCATAAGCACCGACGCCGCCAAGAACACATTCAAGGCCAACGTCAAATATTCATACAACGTCAGCGTCAACAGAGGCTCTCTCGGCGTAATCCTCGAGGGTCCGGACGACTGGGAGGAGGGTCCCTCAGCCGAAGGTACCGTCATACTCAACCCCGACGACCCCACCGTGACCGTAACACTCCCCTCGGAGATAACAAACAACAACGGCATGCTTCAGTGCATGTCTCAGGCCAAGACTTACACTTTCGGCATAGAGTCGAGCAAATACAGCCTCAAGAACTTTTCCGTCAGCGTGTTACCCACAGGCAAAACATTGACGATAACCTCTAACGGCACCTCTGACAAAAACGGACAGACCGTTGAGACAGGCGAGTTTCAGCTCACAGGCTTCCCCGACAATGTAAGCGGCAATGACAACGTGCCTATCAACACTCACAGAACAGTGACACTCAACGTGATACACGACATGACCTCATCCGGTGGCGCCACCTCTAAAGAGATCATCAAGAAGATACAGTTCGAACAAGAACCCGTGCTGGCATTGCAGTCCATCACTCCCGTGGGCGACCTCCCCGCAACGAACCCGGTTTCCGATGTGGCCATAAGAGTAAAAATGGCACAGGGTTACACCGAAAACAACTTCGAGATAGCCAAAGTTGCCGACGACATAAGCGTACACACCACCACCGAGGCCGGCAACATATTGGTGATAACGCTCAGCGGATTTACCGACAACAAAGACGGTGTCGTCAAAGTATATCCGGTAAAAGCAACTTACAAAGGTATCAGCATCACATTCCTGATACACAACATAACTCAGCTGGCAAAGTAAACGGCTGTGCCATTTTTGCTTACCGGAACTGCCGTTTTGATTTGCGGGAACTGCCTCCGGCGGCCCTTTCGGGGGAGGGGTCACAGACCCCGTTTTGAGATTTTTGAGGACAAACTAAGGTAAAGTACAGATATGTCATAAATGTGTAAGACGCATGTCGAAACACATTTATGAC
>CAMRVW010000166.1 GCA_947054185.1 uncultured Rikenellaceae bacterium
AAACGGGGTCTGTGACCCCTCCCCCGGAAGGGCCGCCGGAGGCAGTTCCCGCAAAACAAAACGGCAATTCCCGCAAACAATAAACGGCAGTCCCCCGCAAATCAAAAACGTCAGTTCCCGCAAAAAATAAGTTTTGTCCTAACTCAGAGCGGCTTATTATTGCAAGGCAAATTAAAAAACACTATATTTGCGGGTCTTACCGACGCTTCAAAAAGCGTCACGGGCTGTACCGAAAGATTTCCTCCGCCTTGTGCGACGCCCTTTCCGTCACATGTCCGACGATGCTTTTCCTCAGTGTCATGCCTGAGCGAGAGGCTGTTATGATAGAAATTAAAGGAGGCCTGCGGGTCTCGATGGTAAAAATAATAACTTAAAAGCAATGCAAAACAAAGGCGCACTTAAATTCCTGACGGCCGTTTTGGCGCTGGCGTGTCTTTACCAGTTGTCGTTCACGTTCGTTACCAAGAGCGTTGAAAAGGAAGCCCTTGAAGCGAGCCACGGCAACCCGGTGGCGGAACAGAGATACCTCGACTCGATAAAGTCGCAGGTGGTCTATAACCTCGGATTCGTCAAATACACCTATTCCGAGTGCAAGAGTAAAGAGCTCAACCTCGGTCTCGACCTCAAGGGCGGCATGAACGTGATGCTCGAGATCTCGGAAGAGGACATCCTCCGCTCGCTCTCCAACAACAACCCCGACCCCGCCTTCAACAAGGCTCTGGCCGAGGCCCGTGTCGCCACCCGTAACAGCAGCTCCAACTATATCGACAACTTCCTTGCCGCATATGAAAAGGCCGACCCCGCAGGACGCCTTGCCGGCATCTTCTCGACCATAGAGATGGGCGACAAGATAACCGTGGCCATGAGCAACGCCGAGGTTGTCAAGGTGCTTAAAGAGCAGGCCGGCGACGCCATCACCAACTCATACAATGTGTTGCGCAACCGCATCGACCGTTTCGGCGTGGTTCAGCCCAACATACAACGTCTGGAAAACTCAGGCCGCATACTGGTCGAGCTTCCCGGCATCAAAGAGCCCGAACGTGTGCGCAAGCTCCTCCAGGGCACCGCGTCACTCGAGTTCTGGTCGACATACAACAACCGTGAGGTTTACCCCTTGCTCGAGAGCGTAAACAACCGCCTTGCGCAGGTGGCCGACCTCGAGCCCGCCGCCGACACACGCAGCGTCATCGACTCCATGACCAAGGCCGACGTGCTGGCAAGCCGTCTCGACTCGCTCGAAGCGGGTTCTGACTCGCTGGCCAATGCAGCCCTTATGGCCAAGCAGTTCCCCCTCTTCTCCAAGCTCATGCCCGTCATGGATGCACAGGGACGTGTGGGTGAGGGTCCCGTGGTCGGTTATGCCAATGCCGCCGACACCTCAAAGGTCAACGCCATGTTGAACCGTCACGACATACGCGCCATGCTGCCACGCGACCTCAAGCTCATGTGGGCGGTCAAGCCAATGAGAGGCACCGACGTCATATATGAGCTTTATGCCATCAAGGCCAATACCAAGCAGCAGCAGGCACCCCTCGACGGATCGTCCATAGTCGACGCCCGCCCCGAATATTCGCAGAACAACGGCGCCGCCGCCGAGGTTTCCATGGTCATGAACGCCATGGGAGCCAAGACATGGGCGCGCCTTACCAAAGAGAACACCGGCAATTACATCGCCATAGTGCTCGACAATTACGTCTATTCGGCGCCTTACGTACACGGCGAGATACCCGGCGGTCGCTCGAGCATCAGCGGCAACTTCACATTCAACGAGGCCAACGACCTTGCCATAGTGCTCAAATCGGGTAAGCTGCCCGCACCCGCCCGCATCATACAAGAGGCCGTGGTGGGTCCGTCACTGGGTCAGGAGTCTATCGACGCCGGCATCATGTCGTTCATCATCGCCTTTGTACTGGTGATGTTTTACATGATAATATTTTACAGTTCGGCAGGCCTTATCGTCAACATAGCCCTCTTGACCAACCTCTTCTTCCTCTTCGGTGTGCTGGCATCTTACGGTGCCGTGCTCACACTGCCCGGTATTGCCGGTATCGTCCTTACCATGGGTATGGCCGTCGATGCCAACGTCATCATATTCGAGCGTATCAAAGAGGAGCTTCGTGCCGGCAAGGGCGTCAGCATGGCCATAGCCGACGGTTTCAAGAACGCCTATTCGGCCATCATAGACGGTCAGATGACCACCATGCTTACGGGTATCGTGCTCTTCATTTTCGGCACAGGTCCCGTGCAGGGCTTTGCAACCACTCTTATAATAGGTATTCTCACCTCGCTCTTCACAGCCATATTCGTAACGCGTCTCATGCTCGAGTGGTGGGTGGCTAAAGGCTGGAAGCTCAGGTTTGCAACCAAAGCCACGGAGAATTTCCTCAGCAACACGCACGTCGACTTTATAGGCAAACGCAAATACACCTATGTCATATCGGGTTTGCTGGTGGTTGCCACTCTCGTATCTTTTGCCGTGCGCGGCATGAGTTACGGTGTCGACTTCTCAGGCGGTCGCGCCTATGTGGTGCGTTTTGACGACAACGTGGGCACCAACAGTGTGCGCGAGGCTCTCGGCACCAAGTTTACCGACGGCCTGGAGGTCAAGCAGTATGGCAACAACAACCAGATGCGCATCGTTACCCAGTACAAATATCAGGACACCGGCGACGAGGTGACCGCCGAGATCAACGAGATGCTCTATGAGGCGCTCTTACCGCTCTTTAAAGAGAAGCTCTCGCTCGACGAGTTCCTCACCACGGCGCAGAACCCCTATGGCATCATATCGTCAGACAACGTGGGCCCCAGCGTGGCCAACGACATCAAGCGCAACGCCGTGATAGCCGTCATATTCTCGCTCATAGTGATAGGGCTCTATATCGCATGGCGATTCAAGAAGTGGCAGTGGGCCATGGGCGGCATTGTCGCTCTTGCGCACGACGCCTTGATTACGATAGGTATGTTCTCTATGTTCTGGGGGGTATTGCCCTTCAACCTCGATGTCGACCAGTCGTTTATCGCTGCCATACTGACCATTATAGGTTACTCGATAAACAACACCGTGGTCATATTCGACCGCATACGCGAGAACCGCACCCTCTATCCCAAGCGCAAACTCAAGGATAACATCAACAGCGCCGTCAACTCGACGCTCGCACGTACCGTCAACACCACAGGCACCACACTGGTGGTTCTGTTGGCCATATTCATATTCGGAGGCGAGGTAATACGCGGATTCATATTCGCGCTCCTCTTCGGTATCGTAATCGGCGCATTCTCTTCAATTTTCGTGTCGACACCCATCGCATACGACTGCATGAAGAAGAAACTGCGCGACGGCGTGGAGGCGTAAGCCTTACTTACGGTATTGCCGTTTTGATTTGCCGGCACTGCCGTTTTTGCGAGAACTGCCTCCGGCGGCCCTTCCGGGGGAGGGGTCACGGACCCCGGTTTGAGATATTGAGGACAAACTAAGGTATAAGTACGAATATCTCATAAAGATTACGCAGTCTTGGGACGTGCGAATCTTTATCAGATATTCGTTTTTCGGCCCTTGTGCTTTATGCCTAAAGGATATCAAACAGGGGCATGACCGCTTGCGGAAAGGATGCGAAAGCATGGCGGCAGACAATAAGGGCTGAGCGGCAAAAGATGGCGTGACGGAAAGAGGCGCGGAGGATGAACATCATCAGACTATGGTTATATCACCTTGACACTAAAAACAGATACTTCCAAGA
>CAMRVW010000167.1 GCA_947054185.1 uncultured Rikenellaceae bacterium
AAACACATTTATGACATATCTGTACTTTACCTTAGTTGTTCCTCAATATCTCAAAACGGGGTCTAAGACCCCTCCCCCGGAAGGGCCGCCGGAGGCAGTGCCCGCAAAATAAACGGCAGTGCCGGTAAAATAACGGCATGTCCCATGTAAGCCGTAACTGTCTGTGAATCATCAAATAAAAAAGGCGACACCTTAACGATGTCGCCTTGTTGAGCTACAAGGACTCGAACCTTGAACAACAGGACCAGAATCTGTCATGTTACCATTACACCATAGCTCAATAGTGTCGTGTCATCTTTCAAATGACAGTGCATAGTTAGCGACTTTTTTTTAAATCACCAAATTTTATGACCTGTTTTTTACTTAAAGCAAGGTTAAAGTGTTGTGTGTAAATATATTGCAAATACACAAAAAGATGACTAAACCTATCCGTCAAGTCAGGTAACGGGTGCCTTCGTCGAGAGCCTGAGCAGGGTAATAGAGCATTATGCTTCGGCCTGAGGCGTGACGGTTGAGCCATGAGAGGGCGTATGGCATCTGTCTGTTGTAAGATATGCCCTCTTTGCGGCTGGCCGCCATCCAGATGTTGTCGCCTTTGTCTATCGGTGAAAGTATCGCTGACAAATCGCTCCAGTCATCGCATGTGACATATTTTATGTCGGAGGCACGGTTGAGCCGGTCGCCTATGGCGGCGACGATAGAGGCGGTGGCGTAAACGGTTGCCTTGCCTCCGGTGCTCGCCAGTATGTTGCCCAGACGGCGCACCATGTTGTCGAAGCCTATCTCTTTTTCTCCATCGGGAGGTATTATCACATGGTGGCGTTTTATTGTGGAGAGAGGCATGGCGGGTTTGTATATCAGTATGTCGACACCACTGTGAGTGAGCACCCCTTGGGCTATGTGTTCCGAGAATATGGCTGACAGGCTTTTGTCCGACCCGCCGTGCAGACCCAGCACTATGTCGGTTATGCCGCGTTCGAGTATTACGCTGGTGACGGCGTTGGCGATGCTGAGGTCATACCGCAATATCTGCTCTATGCGGGTGTCGGCGGCGGCGGCCGTTTTGGTGGCCTTGGCAAGCAACGACTCGGCTCTTTTGAGACGTATCTCCTCGGGGTCGCTGTTGTCTATGACGTTGAGGGCATAAAGGGTACTGTTGTCGCCCTTGCATGTGGCGGCAAGGCTCAGGCCGACAAGCTCCTCGACAGTCTCGTCGTTAGACACGGGTATCAGTATGTGTTCTTTGCGGCTGTCGTGTCGCCCCTCAGACGACGATTTCTCATTCATCGCTATGTTGTATGCCCCGCGCTGAGTGGCGAACGAGGCTATGGTACATGTTACCAATATCATGAGTATGGTGCCGTTAAGCACGCTCTCGCCCAAAAGGCGTACGGGCACACCCTCGGGGGTGGTGTCCAATATGACGTTATAACCCACCATAACGGCGGCAAGGGTGGCGGCAGCCTGTGAGTTGCTCAACCCGAAGATGATACGACGTTGGTCGGCAGACAGATGGAAGCTCTTTTGGGTGAGCCATGCGGCTATCAGTTTGGCCGCAGTGGCAACGGCTATCATGACGGCGCCCACCTTAAGGGTCTCTATGTTGGTGAAGAATGCACGATAGTCGACAAGCATGCCCACACTTATGAGAAAGAAAGGGATGAATATGGAGTTGCCCACAAACTCTATTCTGTTCATAAGCGGTGAGTTGACCGGTATCAGTCTGTTGAGCGCCAACCCGGCCAAAAACGCGCCTATGATGGACTCGATGCCTGCCGCTTCGGCCAGAAAAGCACCGAAAAAGAGCATTACCAGCACGAAGATATATTGCGATATATTATCGTGCACCAGTTTGAAGAAACTGCGCGATATCACAGGGAATACAAAGAGCACGAAGAGGGCGAAAGCGACAACCGAGACACCGAGCCTTACCCAAAAGAAGCCGTTGGCAACGCCCGTTGCCATGCCCACTATTATGGTGAGCACCAGAAGCGCGAGGGTGTCGGTTATCATGGTGCCGCCGACGGTTATCACCACGGCGCTGTTTTTGGTTATGCCCAGCTTGCTGACTATGGGGTATGTTATAAGTGTGTGCGAGGCGAACATGCTGGCCAGAAGTACCGATGTGGCGGTATTGAAGCCTAGTACCCACATCCCGGCAGCCGTACCCAATATCATGGGCACCCAAAAGGTGTACATGCCGAACACCAGGCTGCGGGTGCTGTTACGCCTGAAGTCACCCATGTCTATCTCAAGGCCCGCCAGAAACATGATGTAAAGCAGCCCGGCGGTGCCCGAGAGTATGATGCTGCTGTCGCGAAGCACCAGATTGAATCCGTTGGGACCGATCACCGCACCGGCAATGATAAGGCCGAGCAGGTGTGGTATTTTGAGCCTGTTAAGCAACAGCGGTGCTGCCAATATTATAAGCAATATCAGCAGAAATTTGAGTACCGGGTCGGCAAGCGGCAGTGTGAAGTCTATGGCCAATAATGTTTGCATGGCGGCGGAGGTTTTACCGGTGTTTATTGTCGGTGAAGTTGCGGCTGATCAATATTTCTCGTTGGCCAGGTTCCATGAGTTGAGGAACGATGCTTTGGTTATCTCCACTATCTTGGGCCAGTTGAGCTTGTCGGGATGGTCTGAGGGTTGGTGATAATCGGGATGGCCGTCGGTGTGGTACCATATGACAGGCACACCCACTTTGGCGAACGAGGCGTTGTCACTGCCGCTTATGGGTGACTCCCAGGCGTTGTAATGGGGTTTGAGAGTGAGGCCATATCGTTTTATGTCGTCGCGGAGCCACTTTTCGAACACCGGGTAAGAGGCGGTATAGAAATAGACCACATGGTTGGGGTTGTTCTCATCGGTGTTTCTGCCTATCATGTCGAAGTTGAGGTAACCTTTGACCCTGCCAATGAATGGGCATGAGAGCACGAAGGCTTTGGAGCCGAGCAGGCCTGTCTCTTCGCCGTCCCAAAAGGCGAATATAACATTGCGTTCGGGTTGCTCTCCCGATGCGACAAAGGCGCGGGCTATCTGGAGGACGGCCGATACACCCGAGGCGTTGTCGTCGGCGCCGTTGTATATCTTGTCGTTCTCAAGAGCCTCATCCATGCCCAAGTGGTCGAAGTGGGCCCCCACTATCACATACTCGTCAGCGTTTTTGCCGGGTATCATGCCCAGCACGTTGTTGAGGCTCAGCCTGCGGTGCACTCCCTGCGATATTATGGCAATGGAGTCGGGGTGAACCTCGAAACGCCCCCTCTGCGAACGCTCCTTCCTATATGCCTCGAACGGATGAAAATAGCTGTCGCCAAGAGGCTCTATGCCCATCCATTCAAGTTGAGAGGCGATATAACGGGCTGCGACACGTGAGCCATGACGGCCGGCCTCGCGTCCCTCCAACTCATCGGAGGCAAGAAACCCGACGACAGATTCGGCAGAGGCGCGATTGATGCTTCCAAGCCCTTTTTCGACAGGCGTCTGCCCGTATGCGGATAATAGAACAAAAGAGAGTGCGGTTGTAAGTATAAGGTTTCTCATAGATATGTTTTTGATACAAATGTAACCAAAAAAAGCTATCGTTAGAGACGCACACGACAAAAACAGCCGCAATGTGCGGGAACGGCGATTTTGGTTTGCCGGCACTGCCGTTTTGGTTTGCGGGAACTGCCTCCGGCGGCCCTTCCGGGGGAGG
>CAMRVW010000168.1 GCA_947054185.1 uncultured Rikenellaceae bacterium
TTTATGGAACATATCCGTACTTCTATTGTTGTTCCTAAAAAATATCAAAAGGGGGGCCGAGACCCCTCCGTGACCCCTCCCCCGGAAGGACCGCCGGAGGCAGTGACAGCAAATTAACAACAGTGCCTGCAAAGCCGCAACTCGGCAAAACACAAACAAGCTTGCTTTTGCCCTCGCTTATTCGTATCGTTGGCTGTCGCCTTAGATACTCCCGCTCGGCAAACCCAAACTCTCGTTTGCTTTTGCCCTCGCTTATTCGTATCTTTGCACACGAAACAACCGTTGTCTGTCCTGCGGGAATGGATGCGCAAATGTAAGAGTGTGGCTGCAACATATAGAGAGACATACGTGAACGTCGTCGGCAAAGGGGGGCGGATGTCGCCTCAGCCCGTGTCGATAGAGGGTGACACCCTGTTGACCGGTGGACAGTCGTTTGCCTATCGGCCTATGCATGAGGTGTTTGGCCGTGACGTCTCAAGGGTTGTGACTGTGCCGACAGAGAGGGGCTGCGACGGTTCGGGGCTGGTGCCGATGTGTTATGACATCGCGATGGCATTTGTTATCGTCATCATTTACTCGCGCATGATCTATTACTATAAGCAGCTGATGCCCACTGTGTTCAAAGCCAAGTTTTACAGTTATACGGCCAGGATGATCTCCGAGTCGCTCGATGTGGGCTTGGTGAAACTCACCGATACGGCCTCTTTGTTGCTGACTCTATCTGTGGTGCTGGCTTTGACCTCGGCGGCACGTTATTACGGGGTCAGAGGTCTGCCCGATATGATGTGCGCCCATTTCATGCCAGTGGTGGCTCTGGTCACGGTGGCGGTGGTGCTGTGGCGCAAGATGCTCGTGTCTGTCATAAGCTCGTTTTCGCGCGCCAAGACCTTTTTCGAGGCATACCGGTTCAATCAGAGGCTCACATTCAGCTTCTGGGGTTTGATAATGGCACCGTTGGTGTTGGTCACCGCCTTTCTGCCCAAAGAGCTGTTCGATATAGCCCATTATGCGGTGGCGGGCGCCTTCATGCTTATGGCGACACATTATCTGGTGGAGGTGACGAAATTATTTATCCGTGTGAGGGTTTCATTTCTGCAATACATTTTGTACCTTTGCATGGTCGAATTATTACCGATAAGCTTTATAATTACCGTTGTACAAAAATCAGGACTGTTTTGAAGATAACATCTATATTGGTATCGCAACCGGCGCCTGCCGCCCTCGACAAGTCGCCTTATGCGGAACTTATCTCTAAAAATAAGCTCAACATAGAGTTTCGTCCTTTCATCAAGGTGGTTGGTGTGTCGGCAAAGGAGTTCAGGAGTCAGAGAGTGGACATACTGGCGCACACGGCGGTTATTTTCACCAGCCGCACCACGATAGACAACTTCTTCAGGATATGCGAGGAGTGCCGCGTCAACGTGCCTGAAGATATGAAGTATCTTTGTATGACCGAGGCCATTGCGCTCTATCTCCAGAAATATATCGTCTATCGCAAGCGCAAGATATTCTTCGGCAAGGGCAGTTTTGCCGACATAATGGATATTGTCGTCAAACACAAGGACGAGCGTTTTTTGGTTGCCGTTTCCGAGCCGCACAAGCCCGAGATGCTCAAGGCGCTCGACAAGGCCAAGATAAAGTATGACAAGGTGGTTCTCGCGCGCACTGTGGGCAACGACTCGGTCAAAGATCTGACCCTCGATAAGTTCGGTGTGCTGGCCTTTTACTCTCCTGCCGAGATAGCTTCGTTGGTCGACTTTTTCGGGAGCGATGCTTACTGCGGCTGTAAGATAGCCACTTTCGGCACAGCCACAGCCAAAGCGGCAATGGACGCAGGCATGGAGGTGTCGGTGTTGGCCCCCACAAAAGAGCATCCCTCTATGGTAATGGCGCTTGACAATTACATCTCGCGCTTCAATAAAGGCGAAAACATAGACACCACATACATCGTGGAGAGCATACGCCAGGCCACCGAGCTCAATGAGCAGGTGTTGGCAAAGGCCAAGGTGGCTGCCAAGAAAAAGAAAACAGGCGTCAAGAAGAGTGCCAGCACAACGGGAGCAGTCTCTGCAACCACCACAAAGGCACCCTCGAAAGCCAAATAAGAAACGGTCTGTGGATTACAGATTTCCCAAAATAGAACGAATTTGCCTCAAACGTGAGATAGATGCACTGTTTGCCAATGGCGATTCGTTCTTTTCTTTCCCTTTCAGGTGCGTCTATCTCATTGACGACAACTCTGCTGCCGATGGTTTTTCGCCCGACGCAGAGCCTCAAGGTTACGTGCCTTGTGTGCGTGTGCTTTTTTCGGTGGGCAAGCGTTACAGTAAGCGGGCCGTGTGTCGCAATCTTATCAAACGACGCTCTCGCGAGGCTTTCCGTCTTAACAAGGGCCACTTCACCGACGGCATGCAAAGGCGCGCCATGATGGCTTTCATATATGTCTCCAAGCGGGAAGAGAGCTTCGAGACCATTGACAAATCGGTAAAAAAAATACTCGGTCATGTGTGCGGAAAGGCCAAACAGAGCGACCGTTGCTCTGAGTAAGATTGCGGTGGCCATACCGTTGGCCTTGATATTCATATATAAGCACCTCATATCGCCTCACCTGCCGTCTGCCTGCAGGTATGTGCCCACATGTTCTCAGTATGCGGCCGAGGCATTACGCAAACACGGACTCATCAAAGGTTCGCTTTTGGCGGCTAAGAGGATACTCTCGTGTCATCCGTGGGGCGGGTCGGGCTATGATCCGGTGCCGTAAAAGTGCGTTAGTCTATTTGTATGTCAGCGTATAAGCGGCTGTTTTCTCGCCTCCGTCATATTCGACGATGGTCTCTATGCGTCCGTTTTCATTGGTGGTGTAATCGTACATTCTTGAGGTTATGCCGTCAGATATCTTTATGGGGGTGTTGTGGCTTATTCTTCCGAAATTGAAGCCGAGCCATCCGTTCGTTGCGGTCAGGTTGGCCTCCACAAGCATTACTATATCTATAATTCCGGTGTTTATCTGAGAGCCGTACTCATAGTCGGATTTGTTGATGGGCGAGCCTCCTATCACAAGCACGTTCGAGGTCATGTTATCGTCATTCCACTCTATCTTGACCTCGCTGCCGCCTGCCTGGGCGAGCATCTGTCCGCGAAGGTTATACAGAAAGGTGCTTTTTATGGTGTCGCCGCCTATGACGGTGCTGATGGAGGTGATGCGCCCGTCGCCGTCAGTGACAGCTATCGAGGCGGGAAGTCCGTCAGAGGTGCGCGTGATGGTGTTGCCGGAGTATGCATATTTGAATATGCGGCTGCCGGGCACTCCGTTGGTGGTGTATGACTGGGTGAGTGTGCTTATGCGGTCTGCCGCGTCATAGTCGAAAGCAATGCTGTATGTGTTGCCGCTGGTCAGGTCTATGTGTTCTATGGTTGACACTGTAAGGCTCTTGCCGTCATTGTCACGATCTTCTTTCGAGCATGACAGAATGAAAACAGCCGTTATCGCAATAAGGAAGATGGATTTTTTCATAATTATTCGGTATAAATATTTTATTGTTTTATACCGATTTTTACAATGATTGTGCCAATCGAGACATCACTGCAAGGGGAGCACTGCGGGAACTGCCTCCGGCGGCCCTTCCGGGGGAGGGGTCACGGAGGGGGTCTCGGACCCCCTTTTGATATTTTTTAGGAACAACAATAGAAGTACGGATA
>CAMRVW010000169.1 GCA_947054185.1 uncultured Rikenellaceae bacterium
GGGGTCCGTGACCCCTCCCCCGGAAGGGCCGCCGGAGGCAGTTCCCGCAATATAACGGCAGTTACTGCAATATAAACATCAGTGCCCGCAAGCCAGCTCCCGTCGGTGTCATATCTCGACCAGGTGGTTTTTGATTGCGAATACCACGAGGTTTGCGGTGTTTTTGCAGTTTGTTTTGGCCAGTATGTTGGCCCGGTGCTTGTCGACAGTGCGTTTGGATATGAATAGTTCGTCGCCTATCTCTTGGTTGGACAGGCCTTTGCATATGAGGACGAGTATCTCGAGCTCGCGTTGTGACAATATCTCTCCGCCACTCACTATCGCCGACGATACTGTGGAGCGCAGGTTGCTCACGAGGTTGACGAGGAGCTCCTGCGAGAAATAGGTGCCACCGCCCGATACGCTCTCCATTGCGTCGACCACCTCTTGTATGTCTGAGTTTTTGAGCACGAAACCCTTGACACCGAGCGACACCATCTTGAAATAATAGTCCTCCTCGCCATACATGGAGAGGGTTATTATGGGCAAGTGCGGATAACGCGACAGGGCTATCTGGGCCGCCTCTATGCCGTCCATCTCGGGCATGCTTATGTCGAGGAGCACCACGTCGGGCAGTTGCCTGTCAAGCATCTCCAGAAAGGTACGCCCGTCTGCCGCCTCGCCCATGACATGGAAGTCGGAGGTGCTGTTTATCAGCAGCTTCAACCCGTTACGGAAGAGGGTGTGGTCGTCGACTATGAGTACGCTTTTACCGTTCACCTGTTGTCAGTTTACACTTATACGTATAGACACCCGGGTGCCGGTGCCGGGAGTGCTGTCTATGGTCATGTCGCCCTTGAGCGAGCTTATGCGTGACCCTATGTTAGAGAGGCCCATGCCGCGCGAACGGTCGGCGTCGGGGTCGAAGCCGCAACCGTTGTCGCTGACGGTCAGGTGTATGTTCTCTTTGTCTTCGAGCGTCAAAACCACATCGACAGATGAGGGGTCGGCATGTTTTATGGCATTGTTTACAAGCTCGCAGATGACGCGATAGAGTATGGCCTCTATGTTGGAGCTGAAACGTTGGCCTTTGATGTTGGTCTGAAAGTTTATTTTCAGATATGGCGGCAGGGTGAGCTTGTTGATGAAGTTGGTGACGGCACGTGATACACCGAAGTTATTGAGTATGTGTGGACTGATGTTGTTGGATATCTCCTTGAGACTCTTTATGGCCTCTTCTATGGCATAGTCGGCGTTGCGTATTATCTCACGCTTGGAGTCGTCGGGTTCCATCTTTGAGAGGGCCGACACCGAGAGCTTGACAGACGAGAGCAGCGGACCGAGGCCGTCGTGCAGGTCTTTGGAAAATCTTATGCGCTCTTTCTCCTCGGTGCTTATGATGGTATTGAGTATGCGTTTTTCGGTCAGGCGACGGTTGGCATCCATCTGGGCGATGTAATATATGAGCTTGCGCACGTAAAATATGGCCACCACAAAGCATAGGGTGGTCATGACGCTCACCCACACGAAGAGATCACTCGGCAACCTGAATTCAAGCTCGAACATGTTGAGGAAACCGAACACTAACTGAAACAACATCAGCGTGAGTGCAATGGCAAACAGAATCCATGACGAGTTGAACTTGGTCACCTTGATCATGCGTATGGTCATGCCCACGGCCACCATTTGCAATAGCATCGTTATTACCAGCAATATCTTCAGTACCATCTTTTTGTCTTTAAATTAACATTAATATGTCTTGTCTTCGTCTCTCTGTGGCAAACAAGATGCCATATCTCAAAAGAGAGGAAACACCCTTCCAAAGGTAAACTTTTTTTGCTTCAATTCAAATTTATCTTTAACTTGCAATAATCATATCGAATAATCGTTACAATGAAAAACAGATAAAGATGAATGCGAATATATTGTGGGTCGACGACGAGATAGAGCTCTTAAAGCCGCACATACTCTTCTTGCAGAGTAAGGGTTACACCGTCGACAGTTGCAACAACGGTTATGACGCCATAGAGGCCATAACCGAGTCGATATACGACCTTATCATACTCGACGAGATGATGCCCGGTCTTACGGGTTTGGAGACATTGCCGCGCATAAAGGAGATAAGGCCCGAGACCCCCGTGATAATGGTCACCAAGAGCGAAGAGGAGAATATAATGGATCGCGCGGTGGGTTCCAAGATAGCCGATTATCTGATAAAGCCGGTAAACCCCAATCAGGTGTTGCTTTCGATAAAGAAAAACCTGCATGCCGACAGGCTCGTAAGTCAGACTAACACTTCCGATTACCGTGAGCAGTTCGCCCGGATAAATTCGCTCTTCTCGCAGGCCGACACCTTCGACGACTGGACGGTGATATACAAAAAGCTTGTGGGCTGGGATATCGAACTCTCGGAGAGCAGCGACAAAAGCATGCACGAGGTGTTGGCCTATCAGAAGATAGAGGCCAACAACGAGTATGCCAAGTTCATAAAGCGCAACTATCAGGAGTGGTTTAAAGACAAGACCCTTAGCCGACCCATCATGTCGCACACGCTCATGCGCAACAAGGTTTTCCCTTTGGTGGACAAGTACCGCAAGGTCACCTTCATGCTCATAGACAACTTCCGTTACGACCAGTGGCTCATGATACGGTCTCTTATGCGCGGATTCTGCGATGTGGTGTCAGAGGAGTTTTATTGCAGCATTCTGCCCACTGCCACACAGTATGCGCGCAACGCCCTCTTTGCCGGGCTTACACCTCTGGCCATAGAGAAGATAATGCCCGATCTGTGGCTCAACGATAATGAGGAAGGAGGCAAGAACAGGTATGAAGAGGACTTCTTGCGTCGTCAGCTTCAGTCGGTCGGTCGTAATTACAAAATGACTTTCGACAAGCTTGCACGTCCCGACTCGGGAAAGAAACTGCTCGACAATCTCGACAAACTTTACTCCGTCGACCTGTCTGTCATCGTTTACAACTTTCTCGACATACTGTCGCATGCCCGCACCGACACCGAAATAATACGCGAGCTGGCAGAGAATGAGGTGGCCTTCAGGTCGCTGACACGCTCGTGGTTCGAGCACTCCGACCTGCTGGCCATAATGCGTCATCTCTCTGACAAGGGGCACACTCTCGTTATAACATCCGATCACGGTACCAAGCATGTCGACAACCCCGTACGCATACTCGGCGACCGCGAGACCAGCCCCAACCTGCGTTACAAGACAGGGCGCAACCTCGACTATAACCCCAAAGAGGTGTTCGAGATAACAGAGCCGGAAAAGGTACATCTGCCCAAGTCTAACATAACGTCCACCTATGTGTTCGCCACAGGAAGCGATTTTCTCGTTTATCCCAACAATTACAATCACTATGTAAGGTATTATAAAAATACCTTTCAGCACGGCGGCGTCTCTATGGAAGAGATGATGGTGCCATTCATCGTACTGACACCCAAAAGAGGCGTGTGACGATAAGACCGGTTGCGGTTGCTTGATTTGCCGCAACTGATGTTTATTTTGCCTGAACCGCGGTTTTGGGTTGCTGACACTGCCGTTTTGATTTGCTGGAACTGCCTCCGGCGGCCCTTCCGGGGGAGGGGTCACGGACCCCGTTTTGATATATTGAGGGCAAACTAATGGATAAGTACAGATATGTCATAAATGTGTTTCGACATGCGTCTTACACATTTATGAC
>CAMRVW010000170.1 GCA_947054185.1 uncultured Rikenellaceae bacterium
GGCCGCACTCCGCACAGCAATATATAACGCAGTGACTAAAGCATATCACCGCCGCCCATCATCTCCCCGCCCTGCCCTCCGCAGCCAGATAAAAATCCTCCAATATTTTACCGCACTGCCGCTTATTTTTTGCCGACCTGCCCTATTATTTGCCGCCCCGCCTCCGCACCCTTTCCGCGAGAGCCATGGCCCATGTTTTGACATACTTTAGGCACCAACCCCTCAGAGCCAAAAACGTCTGTTCCATAAATGTGTGAGACGTATGTCGAAACACATTTATGGAACAGACGTAATTACTTTTTAGCTTGTCCTCAATATCTCAAAATGGGGTCCGTGACCCCTCCCCCGGAAGGGCCGCCGGAGGCAGTTACAGCAATAACGGCAGTTTCAGCAAACCAATAACGGCAGCTCTCGCAAAAACGGCAGTTCCGGCAAAACAGGTCGGTTAGTTTTGCGTCACTATCTCCATGCCCTGACGTATGGCCTCTTCGTTTTGGGGCAGGGTGTGATGTACGCGTTCGGGGAGCGACTTCTTGAGCCCCTGACTTACATACCCCAGCTCGACAATGGGGTTGACCTTGAGGAACGCGCCCAACACGATCATGTTGAATACCTTGGAGTTACCGCTTCGTGCGGCGGCAGTGGCGGCATCGACGGTATATACCTTGATGTCTTGGCGAGACGGAGGGGTCGATATGCCGTTGGGGTCGTATATGAGTGAGCCGCCGGGACGTACGCTTTTCTCGAACTTGTCGAGCGACTGTTGGTTGAGCACTATCACAGTGTCGTATGATTGCGATATGGGAGAGCTGATCTCCTCGTCGCTGATGATAACCGTGACATTGGCCGTGCCGCCGCGCATCTCGGGCCCGTATGAGGGCATCCATGTTACCTGCTTGCCCTGCATGACGGCCGAATAGGCGAGTATTTTACCCATCGACAGGACGCCTTGTCCGCCGAAGCCTGCTATAATCAATTCGTGTGTCATCGTCTTGTCTGTTTAAAGGTCTTTAATGTCGCCGAGGGGGTACTCGGGGAACATGTTCTCTTCCATCCATTTGTTTGCTGCCACAGGTGACATCTTCCAGCCCGAGTTGCAGGTGGCGACAATCTCGACGAACGAGGTGCCGCGTCCCTCCATGGAGTTGGCGAAGGCTTTGGCGATTGCCTTGCCTGCCTTGCGGGCTGCCGCAGGGGTGTGGACACTTTGGCGTGTGATGTAACGTACGCCGGGCAGGTGGTTGAGCATGTCGGCGATTTTGTAAGGGAAGCCGTGCAGGCGGGGGTCGCGACCCTCTGGGCAGGTGGCCGTCTTCATGCCTATGAGCGTGGTGGGGGCCATCTGTCCGCCCGTCATGCCGTAAATGGCGTTGTTGATGAATATGATGGCGATGCTCTCGCCACGGTTGCAGACATGTATCGTCTCGGCAGTGCCTATGGCGGCAAGGTCACCGTCACCCTGGTATGTGAAGACCAGTTTTTCGGGCGAGAGGCGTTTGAGGGCGGTGGCAACGGCGGGAGCGCGTCCGTGTGCCGCCTCGGCCCAATCTATGTCTATGTAATCGTAAGCAAACACCGAACATCCCACGGGTGATACGCCCACAGCTTTGTCGGTGAGGCCCAGCCCTTCGATGGCTTCGGCTATGAGTTTGTGCACAACGCCGTGGCTGCATCCGGGGCAATAGTGCATGGTATTGTCGGTGATGAGGCCCGGTTTGGCATAAACGAGCTTTTCATCGAGATTATCTTGTGTCATCATTTTTACTTGTTAGTGAGCGATTTGAAAACTCTGTCAGAGCGAAAATTGCTTCTTGAACGCCTCAAACACCTCTTCGGGCGAGTGTATGGCGCCACCCATGCGTCCGAAGTGATGCACGGGAGTTTGACCGTTGACGGCTAATTTGACATCTTCAACCATCTGGCCCGCACTAAGCTCGACAGACATGATGCCTTTGCAGTGCGAAGCCACCGAGGCGATAGGTTCGTAAGGGAACGGGAAGAGCGTTATGGGGCGCAGAAGACCGACCTTGATGCCCTCTTTGCGCGCCATCTCGACAACCTTGTGGCATATTCGGGCCGATGAGCCATAGGCCACGAGCAACCACTGGCAGTCATCGGTCATGAAGCTGTCGTAACGGACTTCGTTTTTCTCTATCTCTCTGTATTTGGCTTGCAAACGGTGGTTGGTCTGCTCCTGTTTCAAGGGATCGAGACACAACGAGGTGGCCACGTTGCGAGGACGGTCTCCTGTGCGGCCCGTGAGAGCCCAGTGACCGTAATTTTTTTGTATGAACTCGTCGGTCATGCGAGGCTTGGGCGCCCGCAGTGTCACCTTCTCCATCATCTGCCCTATGAGGCCGTCGGAGAGGATGACAGCCGGGGTGCGGTATTTGAAAGCGAGTTCGAAGGCGGTCTCGACGAAGTCATACATCTCTTGCACCGACGCGGGAGCCAACACTATCAGCTTATAGTCGCCGTGACCACCTCCTTTGACCACCTGGAAATAGTCGCTCTGTGACGGTTGTATGGTGCCCAGGCCGGGTCCGCCGCGCATGACGTCGACAATGACGCATGGCAACTCTGCTCCCGCCAGGTAAGAGATACCCTCGCACATGAGCGATATGCCGGGACTTGACGATGAGGTCATCACCCTCTTGCCTGCAGCGGCACCGCCGTAAAGCATATTGATGGAGGCAACCTCGCTCTCGGCCTGAACGACAACCATGCCGGTGGTCTCCCAGGGTTTAAGCTCCATGAGGGTCTCCATGATCTCGGTTTGCGGAGTGATAGGATATCCGAAGAAACCGTCGCAACCGGCACGTACAGCCGCTTCGGCAACGACCTCGTTGCCTTTCATCAGTCTTATCTCTTCTTTCATCATTGCTCTTGTTTGGTGGTTATACTTCGATAGATGGTTATGCAGCTGTCGGGGCATACGATGCCGCAACTGGCACAGCCGATGCACTCGTCGGCACGTGTGGCCATAGCGTAATTGTAACCGCGGGAGTTGACCTTGGGAGCCAGCGACAGCACGGTGACAGGACACGACGCCACGCAGACGCCGCAACCCTTGCAGCGCTCTATGTCGATCTCGACCCTTCCTTTGATTTTTGCCATATCTGAATATGTTTTCGGACACTTGTGTGTTCGGATGTGAAATTAAACTGCCTCAAAGTTATAAAAATTACCCATAAAAAACCAACGACACAGCAAAAAAATATAACCGTCAAGTGCAGTGTGCGGCCCGGGTGTGGAATTATCTTACAATAACGGTCAAAGAGGCGTTTTTGTTGCTGCGGAAGGTCGGATTGCGGGAACTGCCGTTTATTCTGCCGACACTGCCTCCGGCGGCCCTTCCGGGGGAGGGGTCACAGAGGGGTCTCGGCCCCCCTTTTGATATTTTTGAGAGCAAAGTAAGAGGATAATGTCATAAATGTGTTTCGACATGCGTTTCACACCTTTTATATCATATTTTCGTTTCAGACCCTGAAATTGAATGTCTGAAGGATATCAAACAGGGGCCATGACCATCGCGGGAAAGGTGTGGAGGCAGACAATAAGGGCTGAGCGGCAAAAAATGGCGTAACGAAGAGAGGCACGGAGGATGGACATCATCAGACTATGGTTATATCACCTTGACACTAAAAACAGATAGTTCCAAGAAGTTGG
>CAMRVW010000171.1 GCA_947054185.1 uncultured Rikenellaceae bacterium
TGCCGTCATGGGTCCCAGCGGCGCCATAGAGGTGCTCTTCGCCAAGGATATTGCGGCGATAGAAGACCCCGAGGCCAAGGCCAAATTCATCGCAGAAAAGGAACAGGAATACAAGGATGCGTTCGCCAACCCGTACAATGCAGCCAAATATGGCTATATTGACGATGTCATCGAGCCTCGCAACACCCGTTTCCGCATAATACGCGCGCTTCAGTCGCTGGCAACCAAGAAACTGGTCAACCCGGCTAAGAAGCACTCAAACATTCCTTTGTAATAATTATCGACGATGAAAGAGAAAATAAGGAAAATAGCGGTGCTTCTGGCCCTTGTTGTGATGGGTGTGCCTTGTATGGCTCAAAGCCTCAAGAATATGCGCATAAACGAGGTGTTGGTAAAGAACCGAAACAGTTACATGGACGATTACGGCCAGCGTAACGGCTGGATAGAGTTGTTCAACAGCGGTTATTCGAGTGTCAATATTGCGGGTTGCTTCCTGTCGGTCGACCCCAACGACCCCTCGGTCACTTACAAGATACCCAAGAACGACCCGCGCACGATAATACCCCCTCAGGGTTACGTGGTCTTCTTTGCCGACGGCAAGGCCGACAAGGGTACGTTCTATACCAACTTCACGCTCGACAAGACGGGCGAGATATATCTTATGGATGCGGGTCGTAACGTTGCCGACAAGATAGAGTACAATCTCTCGCAGCTGAGTTCCGACACCTCCATCGGTTACATGATCTTCGATCAGGACAAGGGCTTGGAGTGGGGCGAGTTGCCTGCAACCACTCCAGGGGCCACCAACGAGGTGGGCGAGATAATACCCCGCTCGGAGGTGTTCCGCGAGCATGACCCATCGGGTTTCATCATGGCCATAACGGCCATGTCGGTGGTTTTCTCTGCGCTTTTGTGTCTGTTCCTGCTCTTCAAGTTAGTGGGCATCGTGCTCATGCGTCTTGAAGCCAACAAGAGCGCCAAGGCGACAGGTGCCGCTCCCGTGCGTCAGACAGCAGCCCAGTTAGACAAGGAAGCCATCTCGGGTGAGGTTATCGCCGCCATTGCAACCACCATACGTCTGTTTGAGGAAGACCTGCACGACAAAGAGTCGGAGGTCATCACCATCAACCGTGTGGCGCGCACTTACTCGCCATGGAGTTCTAAGATTTACGGAATCAACAATCAGCCCGTAAGAAACAAGTAACCAATTTTCAACCACTTAAGAAAATGAAAGAGTACAAAATCACAATAAACGGCAATGAATACGTCACCTCTGTCAATGTGGAGGACGGCATTGCCAACGTTACTGTCAACGGGCAGGAGTATAAGAATATCGCAATCGAGGGCATGGTCAAGAAGAACAAGTCAATGCCCCGTGTGGCACCTCGTGCCGCAAGCGAACAGCCCGTGGTCGTTGCGGCTCCGCGTCCGTCGGCTGCCGGTGGTGACGGCACAGCTGTCAAATCACCGCTTCCCGGAGTGATACTCGATGTGTTCGTCAAAGAGGGCGACACCGTTAAGGCGGGAGACCGACTGATGCTTCTTGAGGCCATGAAGATGGAGAACAACATTGAGAGCGACAAAGACGGCGTGGTCAAATCTATCTCGGCCCGCAAAGGCGATTCAGTGCTTGAGGGCGATGTCTTAATCACAATATCATAAGCGATATGGCAGCAGAACACAACTTTTTTAATTTCCTGGGCGATAACCTCGTGGAGTTTGCTAAATTCACCGGGTTCGCCAACGTGGAGTATGGGCATATCATTATGATATTGATAGGTCTGTTCTTCATCTATCTGGCCATCTCGAAGAAGTTCGAACCCATGCTTCTGGTGCCGATAGGTTTCGGTATCATCGTGGGTAACATACCGTTCTTCCCGGGTATGCAGATAGGTATTTACGAGGATGGATCGGTGCTTAATTACCTCTATTTCGGTGTGCTCAAAGGCGTATATCCGCCGTTGATTTTCCTCGGCATAGGAGCCATGACCGACTTCTCGGCGCTTATATCCAATCCCAAGCTCATGCTCATAGGTGCGGCGGCGCAGTTCGGCATATTCGGCGCTTACATGTTGGCGTTGGCGTTCGGGTTCTCGGCATCCGAGGCCGGTGCCATAGGCATAATTGGCGGTGCTGACGGTCCCACAGCCATATTCCTGTCGAGCAAGCTGGCTCCCGACCTTATGGGTGCCATAGCCGTGTCGGCATACTCTTACATGGCGCTCGTGCCCGTGATACAGCCCCCCATCATGAAGCTGTTCACAACCAAGAAAGAGCGTCTCATCAAGATGCGTCCTCCCCGCATGGTATCGACCACCGAGAAGATAATATTCCCCATCATAGGCGTGTTGCTCACATGCTTTTTGGTGCCGTCGGGTCTGCCTCTTCTGGGCATGCTTTTCTTCGGCAACCTGCTTAAAGAGAGTGGTGTGACCCGTCGTCTGGCTGTTACCGCCAGTGGTCCCCTCATCGATATCGTGACCATACTCATAGGATTCACCGTCGGCGCCTCCACTCAGGCAACGACATTCCTGACCCTCAAGAGCGTTGGCATATTTGCTTTGGGTGCGATATCGTTCGTCATCGCGACATCGACAGGTGTGCTCTTCGTCAAGGTGTTCAACCTCTTCCTCAAAGAGGGTAACAAGATCAATCCCCTGATAGGCAACTCAGGCGTGTCGGCAGTGCCCGACTCGGCTCGTGTGTCGCAGGAGGTCGGTCTTAAGTATGACAAGACCAATTACCTCTTGATGCATGCGATGGGTCCCAATGTCGCAGGCGTCATAGGCTCAGCCGTCGCTGCCGGTATCCTCCTCGGATTCCTTGGATAGGTTACGGTACACTCCCGGTAATGGGACAGTGCCGGTTATTTGCCGGCATTGCCCCTTATTGTTTGCGGGAACTGCCGTTTTGATTTGCGCGCACTGCCGTTATTTTGCTGGCACTGCCTCCGGCGGCCCTTCCGGGGGAGGGGTCACGGACCCCGTTTTGAGATATTGAGGGACAACTAAAGGGAAAGTACGGTAATATCTAATAAAGATTACGCAGTCTTAGGACGTGCGAATCTTTATTAGATATTACCGTTTTTGGCTTTTGGCTGAATGCCTAAAGTATGTCAAAACATGGCCATGACCGCTGAGCGGAAAGGGTGCGGAAAGGCAGGACGGCAAACAAAAGAGGGGCCGTGCGGGAAACATAACGGAACGCCCCGTCAAAATTCACACCACATACTTTTCAGTACCTTACCCTTGACATAGCCTCTTATCCTGTAATTTCCCGTCTCGTCAGGCTGTGCCATGAATACTTTTCCACTTCGGCAGGGCGGTCTGAGGAACGAAGATAGCACACGTACCTTTGATTCGGCAGGTTGTTAAAATTGACCTCCTATGACACCTGGCATAACGAAGTATGCCGTAAGCACAAATTCCTTGTAACGGGACGACTCAAGGAGTCCCGCGCGGCCCGGAGCCTCCCCCACGGAGGGCCGCACATCGCAGAGCAATATATGCCGCAGAGAATTAGTCCCTCTCACACCGCCAATTACTTTCAAGTTTTGGCCCTCCGCAG
>CAMRVW010000172.1 GCA_947054185.1 uncultured Rikenellaceae bacterium
TGATGTTCGGCTCCGATATGCGCACCCCCACATAGGCACACACGTCGTTACCCAACGCCTTGGGGTTGATCTCAAGACGCGAACCCGTTATTATGCCCGCCTCCTCCAATTTTTTGACCCTCTGGTGTATTGCCGCTCCCGATATGCCGCACTCACGTGCTATCTCCAAAAAAGGCATGCGGGCATTGCTTATCAAATGCATCAGAATCTTCTGATCTATCGCATCAATATGGTATTTTGCCATAATTGTTTTTTTATGTTTTACTTCCCTTGCTTGGGGATATCGCCCCGACAACAGCCGGAAACTCCGACCTCATCCTCCGGCAAGCCTCGGCGCCGGGCGACACCTTGAAAATCATTCCCGCATCAGTTGGTTCAGATGCGGGAATGAATATCGGCTTATTTTATGACGCCTAACTGACGGCCTATCTTGGTAAAGGCAGCCACACACTTGTCGAGGTGCTCCCTTTCGTGACCGGCCGACACCTGAACGCGTATGCGGGCCTGATCTTTGGGAACCACGGGATAATAGAAACCCGTCACATATATGCCCTCGTCCAGAAGTTTGGCTGCGAAATCCTGCGACAGCTTGGCATCGTAAAGCATCACGGCGCATATTGCAGACTGAGTGGGTTTTATGTCAAAACCTGCGGCGATCATCTTCTCGCGAAAATACTCCACATTGGCCACCAGCTTGTCGTGCAGTGCGTCAGACTCGCCGAGCATCTTGAACACCTCAAGCGATGCGCCCACAACGGCGGGAGGCACCGAGTTGGAGAAGAGATAGGGACGCGAACGCTGGCGGAGCATATCTATGATCTCTTTCTTGCCGGTGGTGAAACCGCCTATGGCACCGCCGAAAGCCTTGCCCAAGGTGCCGGTTATTATCTCGACCTTGCCGCGCAGGTTGTAAAGCTCGGTCACACCGCGGCCCGTCTTGCCCACGACACCTGCCGAATGACACTCGTCCACCATAACCATGGCATCGTATTTTTCGGCCAGAGCCACTATCTTGTCCATGGGAGCCACGTTGCCGTCCATCGAGAAGACACCGTCGGTGACTATGATACGGAAACGTTGTGCCTGAGCCAGCTTAAGGCACTCTTCAAGCTCGGCCATGTCGGCGTTGGCATAACGGTAACGTTTGGCCTTGCACAGACGCACACCGTCTATGATGGATGCGTGGTTGAGCGAGTCTGATATTATGGCGTCCTGCTCGGTGAAAAGAGGCTCGAACACACCGCCGTTGGCATCGAAACATGCGGCGTAAAGAATGGTGTCTTCAGTGCCGAAATAGTCGGCGATGCTCTTTTCCAGCTCTTTGTGTATGTCTTGGGTGCCGCAAATGAAACGCACCGACGACATGCCGTAACCACGCTCGTCCATCATCTTCTTGGCCGCCTCGACCAAACGGGGATGGTCGGAAAGTCCAAGATAGTTATTGGCGCAGAAATTGAGCACTTCGGTGTTGCCGCCAACCTTTATATCGGCACGTTGCGGCGAGGTTATGATGCGTTCGTTTTTGTAAAGGCCGGCTTCTTTGATAGACTGAAGCTCTGCGGTTAGATGATTTTTAATTTCGGAATACATAGGTTAATATTTTTATGTTTTTATCTGATCCGCACACTCGTTTTAGCACTTTAGCCATTCCTCCCTCGGCGCACCCGAAACTTCCGTGCACCCCTTTTGGCATCAATACTATATCCTCACAAACAGATGCACCGCCATTTTCAGGTGGGATGCGGCATATTTGCCTCTTTCAATAATTTGGGTTTTCCACCTAACAAAGATAAAATTTTATATTTTAAAATGAAAATAAAAATACGTATTTCGATACGAAATTATAAAACTTTATCGTTGCAACCGTAATTTTTGCCTCTCATACCCCCTGTCGCCGGGGTAAAGGGCACAAAAGGGCCGGCACCACGGCATAAAACAGATTGCGGGCACAGACGGCTTTACCGTCCGCACCCGCAAAATCACACACTCCGTTTTTTTTACGAGAGCCCTATTATACGGCCGTCGTCATCTATGTCGATACTCTCGGCCGCCGGCACCTCGGGCAGACCCGGCATGCGCATCATGTCGCCAGCAATGGGTATTATGAAGCCGGCGCCTGCGGCCAGTTCCACCTCACGCACCTTAAGTATGAATCCTTCGGGACGGCCCAACTTCTTGGGGTCGTCAGAGAGCGACTTCTGAGTCTTGGCCATGCAGATAGGCAGCTTGTCGTGGCCCAACGAATAGATGCGCTTTATGTCGGCCACCGCCTTGCCGGTATATTCGACACCGGCGGCACCGTATATCTGACGGGCTATTATATCTATCTTCTCCTCCACGGGACGGTTGCATCCATAGAGCTTTATGCACTCGACGGGGTTTTTCCTTATCACCTGCACCACCTTTTCGGCAAGGTCGAGGCCACCCTCCCCGCCTTTGGCCCACACCTCGCACAGAGAGACGGGCACACCTCTGTCGGCGCAGAAGCTCTCGATAAACTCTATCTCTTCGGGCGAGTCGGCCGTAAAGCGGTTGATGGCCACTATGGGGTTGGCATCGAAGCGGCGTATGTTCTCGATATGCTTTTCAAGGTTGACCACACCGCGGCGCAGCGCCTCGACGTCGGGTTGCGAAAGCTCGTCCAGAGGCTTGCCGCCATGATATTTGAGTGCCTTTATGGTGGCAACCAGCACCACCACCTTGGGATAGACACCCATGCGGCGACACTTTATGTCTATGAACTTCTCGCCCCCGAGGTCGAAGCCGAAACCGGCCTCGGTGACGGCATAATCGGAGAGGCTCATGGCCATGCGGGTGGCCACTATGGTGTTGGTGCCCTGGGCTATGTTGGCAAAGGGGCCGCCGTGTATTATGGCGGGGGTGTGCTCGATGGTCTGCACCAGGTTGGGCTTGAGCGCCTCTTTGAGTATCACCGCCATGGCACCCTCGGCCTTGAGGTCGCGCGCATAGATAGGCTTACGGTCGAAGGTGTAACCGACGAATATGCCTCCCAGACGCTCTTTGAGCTCTTTCATGCTCTCGCTCATGCAAAGTATGGCCATCACCTCCGAGGCCGCCGTTATGTCGAAACCCGTCTCGCGGGGACGTCCGCCAGTGGTGCCGCCCAAGCCCACTATGATATTGCGCAGGGCACGGTCATTCATGTCCATGACACGTTTCCACACCACGGTGCGCGGATCTATGCCCAGGTTGTTTTTCTTGTTCTGTATATTATTGTCTATAAGCGCCGAGAGCAGGTTGTGGGCCTTGCTTATGGCATCGAAGTCGCCCGTGAAGTTGAGGTTTATGTCCTCCATGGGCAACACCTGCGAGTAACCGCCGCCTGCCGCGCCCCCCTTGATGCCGAACACCGGGCCCAACGACGGCTCGCGCAAGGCCACCACCGATCTGTAACCAAGGCGGTTAAGTGCCTGCGTCAGACCTATAGACACGGTGGTCTTACCCTCGCCGGCGGGCGTGGGCGATATGGCCGACACCAATATAAGGTTACTGTGCCCTATCTTGTTGTGATCGATAAGGCTGAGGGGCAGTT
>CAMRVW010000173.1 GCA_947054185.1 uncultured Rikenellaceae bacterium
GCCCTCCACCTTATCCGGCAACGACGCCGAGTCGTAACAATGACACACCACATCAAACTTCTCGTTCTTGAACGAGACGGCATGTCGGACGCGCCTGAATGCGCGTTCGGCCTTCTTCTGAGATTTCATAAGTTTAAAATATTATTGATTAGCACGTTAAAGATATGTCTTTTTTCTATAAAAAACAACTTTCAAACTTATTTAATATGTATCATAAAACTCCGAATATCAATTGTTCCGACACTATAAGTGAACGCCGTTACGGGGCTCACAGGCCATTTGCAGGTCAAACGCCTTCTGTGACAAGTGTCGCAAAATTCAAACGGACATTAAAGTGATTTTCGTGTGTGCGATTTTTTTTGTCTTTTTTCACTTTTTTACACCAAAATATCCCGTAAAGCCATCTGTTTTATTATAAACGACATCCGTGCGAGGTGTTGTTTGCCGTCACCCGACCGGCCTCGGGTCAAAAAATTTTGCGGTTTATCCGAAAATGCGATACCTTTGCAGTCGACCAATCTCAAAGAGATGAAAAACACCATATTAACGTTGCTGACGCTTATTGTATGCTCGTGCGCGGCCAACAATCAATATACCATAAGAGGAGCTTTTGAAGAGGATTTCATAAAGGACAGCACCATTGTGCGCATGCTCGACATCGACGGCAGGGTCATAGACAGCACCGTTGTCGACAGCGGCATATTCATATTCACGGGCCATGCGGCCACCTCCGAGCTGAGGTACATTGCCCTCGACGGCCACAAACGCATAATAGTGTGCGAGCCCGGTCAGACCAACATATTGTTCGGTAAAGACATGGTGGCATACATCAGCGGCACCGAGCTTAACGGACGCATAAACGCCATCGACAATTACATCAGAAGCCAATATCTCAAATATATCACCGACACCAAAAACGCACAGACCTCTCTGAGGGGCGCACGGCGAGACAGTGTGATAGCCGGGCTCAAAAGAGAGACACGGCGCAACATATCGGAATATTACGGCAGGCAGGTCGAAGAACACAAAGACGACATAGTGTCGGGATATGTCATGCTTGGCTGGAGCAACATGCTGGATGCAGGAGAGATAGATTCGGTGCTCAACACCATCGTGCACCTGCCGTCAAAGGAGCTGCCTCCCGTGGTCAAAACGCGCAACCGCAAGTATAACGCCGCGCGAAGCGCTGTGGGTCAACCGTTTGTGGACATTACGGGCGTGGGTGCCGACGGCCGGCGCACAAAGCTCGCAGCCATGATGGTCAAAGGCAAGCCGACCATACTCTTTTTTTGGGCGTCGTGGTGCGAGAAGTGCATGAACGACACCGCAATAATAAAGACGCTCACAAGCAAATACGGCGAGCGAAGCCCCCTTGCCATAGCCATTGACGTGTACGACAAAAAAAGCGATTTCAACGAGGCGACGGCTCTCTGGGGCATGTCATGGCCTCATCTTTATGTGCACGACAACACGGCAACCGACGCTTACTCGGTGGGAGAGCTGCCCCTTGTCGTGCTTATAGACCGCGACGGCAGGATAGCGATGCGCACCAACCACACCGCCGACATAGAGGCGGCCTTGGATGCCATGGCAGCCTCCGACACCATCACTGTCGCACCTTTGGTTCCCTCCCTGTCTGAGCTGTCAGACTCGACATATCATGACCTTGCCGACTCAATCAGAGACATAATGCCGCATTCAATCCCGGACATGGTGATAAGAGACACTCTCAAACTCCCCGTCACAGAGGCGGTTAAGGCCTATTAGAGGTTTTACGGCTTCGGTCGCATCATGTTTTGATTGAAGACGGCGTGTCGTTTGCTCGCGGCGGCGTGATATACCCGTTGATGTGCTTGGCATACACATGGTCTCGGTGTCGCATGCCGACATCATACAGGCTTTACAGTCGACCGACGGATGCAGCCGTTTGGCACGGGTTGCAAAAGAGCCTCGAATGTTTGCCGGGGTTTTCCCGTTCGCATAAAAAAACGACAATCACATGAGTGTGGTTGTCGTTTTGTCGTTTATGGCCGGGCATTATTGTTTTTGAAGTTCGTATCCTAACATGAGCCCGTCATATTGTTCGGCCAAGGCGCTTATGGCTTTGCAGGTGGAGTTGTTTATCTTGCCCGCCATCTGGAGCACTGTAAGCAACTTATGAGCGGGAAACAGCAGCTCTATGTTCTTGCCCTTGCGTTTTATGGTCGCATTTACGGTCATGAAGCGGAACGACGCGATGCGATATTGCAGCTCTATCTTGTCGTTGTCGCCGTCAAGCACATACTTGCCGCCCACAGAGAGAAACTTGCCAGTTTTGCTGGTAAAGGTGGTGTCGGCACGGAAAGTGTAAGTGACTCCTCCCTCTTTGATGCCTATCAAGGCCAGCTGGCTGTCGAGCTTGTCGGTTATCTTTGCCGCCGCGGCCGCACCGCCCGCCTTTTTCAACAGCTCGTCAGACTCGAACATGCAGGCACTCCCCACATAGCTCCATGTGCCCTCCAGCGACTTGGGTGTCAGGCGATAGTCTATTATTTTGTCGGTCACATCGGTCACCTTGTTGAAGATATCTTTAAGCACACCTTTGGCCGACTTCTTTTGCGCGTCGACGGTGCCGACCGATGCGATAAGCGTTACGATACAGATTGCGATCGCTTTTCTCATGTTCTTCTATTTTTTTTGTTTTACAATATTTTAATGGCTATGTGCGCGCAGGCCAATGCGTCGGCAAGCGCGTTGTGATGGTTCGTAAGGCAGAAACCGCAACGGGCGGCCACGGTGTCGAGGCGGTGGTTGGGCAGATCGCGTCCGAACGTCTTGCGCGATTGCCGCATGGTGCACATGAAGCGGTAATCGGGATACTCCATGTCGAAGCACTCATAGGCCGCCTTAAGGCACCCCTCGTCAAAGGCGCTGTTGTGGGCCACCAGCGTAAGGCCCTTTATATGGGGCTCGACACCCTCCCACACCGAGGGAAACGGCTGTGCGTTGTCGGTATCGCGACGCGAGAGGCCGTGTATCTCGGTGGTGAACCTGTTGTAATAGTTGGGCCACGGACGTATCAGACTGTAATAGGTGTCGACTATGGCTCCGTCCCGCACAACGACAATGCCGACACTGCAAACGCTCGAACGCTTGCCGTTGGCCGTCTCAAAGTCTATCGCTGCAAAATCTCTCATCCTCGCCGAGGCTCCTCCCGAATTTCAACCGCCAAAGATATCACTTTATTTTCAAACCACCGCGCCGCAGAGCCTCATTTGTTGACGGCACTGCCGTGTTGGTTTGCGGGAACTGCCGTTTTGATTTGCTGACACTGCTTCTTATTGATTTGCTGGCACTGCCTCCGGCGGTCCTTCCGGGGGAGGGGGCACAGAGGGGTCTCGGACCCCCTTTTGATATTTTTGAGGAACAACTAAGGAATAAGTACGAATATCCCATAAAGATTACGCAGTCTTGGGACGTGCGAATCTTTATGAGATATTCGTTTTTCGGCCCTTGTGCTTTATGCCTAAAGGATATCAAACAGGGGC
>CAMRVW010000174.1 GCA_947054185.1 uncultured Rikenellaceae bacterium
CGAATAAGCGAGGGCAAAAGCAAGTGTGCTTGCATTTTGCCGAGCGGAAGTATCTTAAAACCGCCAGGTCAAAGATACGATTAAGCCGAGAGACAAGCAAATCTTATTTGGTTGTCCGAGGCGGAGTATCTAAAACCGCCAGGTCAAAGATACGAATAAGCGAGGGCAAAAGCAAGTGTGCTTGCATTTTGCCGAGCGGAAGTATCTAAGACCGTCAGGTCAAAGTACGAATAAGCCGAGGGGCAAGCAAATTTATTTGTTTGCCCGAGGCGGAGTATCCGAGACCGCCGGGTCAACGATATGAACAAGCAAAAGCAAATATGAGCAGGCTAAGCAAATAGGCATTAGAAAACAATATTGCCTGTGGTGGCATGATGCCTCATCACAGGCGTGAGGGAAAGGGTTGGTTGTATGGAAAGAGTCAGGTTGGGCGACAAACATTTTTCGTTATATATGACGGCAGAGCAGATAGACCGTGCCATCGGCGAACTTGCCGACAGGATAAACCGTGATTATGCCGGCACCGAGTCGTTATTGCTGGTCGGTGTGCTGAACGGGGCATATATGTTTGCCGCTGACATTGCCCGCAAGATAAACATACCTTGTCGCATTGCGTTCATCAAGGTATCGTCTTACGATGGGCTCGCCTCACGTGGAGAGATCGCCATGAAGTTGCCCCTCTGCTGCGATGTCGAGGGATGCGATGTCATTCTGTTGGACGAGATTGTCGAAACGGGGCTTACCATGAGCTGGCTTTTCGGTTACATCGAGTCTATGAAACCGCGTTCCGTCGCGGCTGCCACACTGCTTTACAAGAGATGTGCGTATAAGGGTGACAGAGAGATAAAGTATGCTGCCGTCACCATGGCGGAGCCTCTTTTCGTGGTGGGTTACGGTCTCGATTACAACGAAGAGGGGCGCACACTCAAAGACATTTATATATTGGATGAAAATGGAGACACAAACGCATAAACTGCCTGTTGTCGAGCACTTTTACACCATACAGGGCGAAGGGGCCAATACTGGCGTCGCTGCTTATTTCATACGCCTTGGCGGATGCGACGTGGGGTGCCCGTGGTGCGATGCCAAAGCGGCCTGGGCGGGGCACAGTCACCCGTTTGTCGAGGTCGATGCTATTGTCGGTTATGTCAAGTCGACTCCGGCACGTGCGGTGGTCATAACCGGCGGCGAACCTTTGATGCACCCGTTGGCCCGCCTTACCGAGGCACTCTCGGCGGCAGGTCTCAATATCTTCTTAGAGACCTCGGGCACTCATTCTTTCTCAGGTACTTTCGACTGGGTGTGCCTGTCGCCCAAGCGTCACAAACCGCCCCTTGAAGAGGCTTTCAGTCGTGCCGACGAGCTTAAGGTGGTCATAGGCGACCTTGACGACATATCATGGGCAGAGGAGTGCGCCCGACGTGTCGACAGCCAAACGCGCCTTTTCCTCCAACCCGAGTGGAGCGTACGCCATAACGTCACACCTCTTATTGTCGATTACGTCAAGAATCATCCTCAGTGGCGCGTATCTCTTCAGACACATAAGTTTATGGATATACCTTAGCTTGCACGATGTGCCGATATCCGCATTGTCGGCGTTTATGTCGATGCGGCGGTGGTTCGGGTGCAGCAACACGGGCCGCGATAGGGGAGTGCCCGATCTTTTGTTTTGAGCACAATAAAAGGGAGTTGTGGTCGGTTATTTCATTGTGCAACCTGATATATAGGGCGTTTTTAGGCAATAAAATGGTGCGCGGATAAAAAATCCGACAAAAACAGACGGTTTATTGATAAAATTAAATAATTTTGCACCGTCTTCGGTCTGTGAAAGCCCCGAGACATATTAACGAACAAATCATTTACATGAACAAGACAGACGAGCAAGAGGCTATAAAGAGCTTCTTCAAAGATGAAAGAGACGGTTCCGGCCGTGAGGCACGAACCGCAAGAGGCACCGCCGGAGCAGGCGACAGATCTTATGATGACCGCAGACGGTCATTCAACCCCAACTTTAGCAGAGACAATAAGTTGCGCAACTCAGATAACCGCGAAAGCCGCTTTGGCCGTGGTGACAGGTCATTCCATGACAGGGATGGCCGCTCCGACCGTCCGGGACGCTTTGACCGCGACCGCCGCGATTTTCATCGTTCGGACGACTCACGCCCCGAACGTCGCGACTTCCGTCGAGGTGACGATTCGCATTTCGAACGTCGTAATTTTCATCGGGGTGATGACTCGCGTCCTGACAGACGTGATTTTAGCCGTGGCGACGATGCTCGTTCCGATGGGCGTGATTTCCATCGCGGCAGCTCACGTGGCTATCGTGACAATGACCGTAACGACCGTCCTCACTTCGATCGTGACCGCAGACATTTTGACCGCGACAATGACCGTCGTCCTTTCAGTCGCCGGTCTGACAATGCGGTCGAGGGTGGAGACCGTCCCCACTTCGACCGTGACCGCAGGTTTAACCGCGGTGACCGTGACGGTTTCAACACCGGAGAGGGGCACCGGTCGAGGTACGACCGCCCGCGTGATGGTCGCTGGGACCGTTATGCCGGTGAGCGTCGCGGTTTCAGTCGTCGTGACAATAGCGATGGCGACAGCTTCTCGCCGGAACGTAAACGTCGTGCGCGCATTGTCAAAGAGGAGTATGTACCCGAGGTGGCCTTTACAGCCGAACCTCTGATTAACAGAGAGATAAGGCTCAACCGTTACATCGCCATGTCGGGCGTATGTTCGCGTCGTGAGGCCGACTCATACATCACCTCAGGGGCCGTGAGTGTCAACGGCGTGGTGGTCACCGAGTTGGGCTCCAAGATAAATCCGGGCGACGAAGTGCGTGTCAATGACGAGGTGATACGAGGCGAAAAGAAGGTTTACATAGTGATGAACAAGCCGAAAGGTTTCGTCACCACGGTGGACGACCCCAACGCCAACGGACACACTGTCATGGATATACTCGGCGACAAGGTTAACGAGCGCATCTATCCTGTGGGGCGTCTCGACAAGCAGACCATGGGCGTATTGTTATTCACCAACGACGGTGACCTGACGCGTGAGCTAACCCACCCATCATACGGCAAGAAGAAGATATATCACGTATTCCTCGACAAAAACATCACCGAAGAGGACATGGAGAAGCTGGCATCGGGCGTGGAGTTGGAGGATGGCATCGCCTTTGCCGACGAGATAAGTTACATCGGCGATAACCAGAAAGAGGTCGGCATCGAGATACATAACGGCCGCAACCGCATTGTGCGACGCATGCTCGAATCTCTCGGTTACAAGGTGACCAAACTCGACCGCGTATATTTCGCAGGTCTCACCAAGAAAGGCCTTCAGCGCGGATTCTGGCGTTACCTCACAGAAAAAGAGGTGATTGCACTTAAGGCAGGACAGTACAGTTAAAATACGTCGCTGCCTGTGAGATGATTGCGGGTACTGCCGTTATTTTGCTGGAACTGCCGTTTTGGTTTGCGGGAACTGCCTCCGGCGGCCCTTCCGGGGGAGGGGTC
>CAMRVW010000175.1 GCA_947054185.1 uncultured Rikenellaceae bacterium
GACATGCGTCTTACACATTTATGACATATCTGTTTTCGGCCCTGAGGGGTTGGTGTCTGAATGATATTCAAACATGGGCCATGGCTCTCGCGGGAAGAGTGCAGAGGCAATGCAGTAAACAATATAAGGAGAGTGCGGCAAAACACCGGCGCAAAGCGGCGCGCCCTAAAGCGAAACCTGCGCGGGCATCAATGTGGCATGGAACACCACAGGGTCATCGGCCGCAGGTGCCACCCCGAGCGGGTCTTGGAGTTCGAGCTATCCATCTAACTGGAACACCCATCCCTGTCCCGAGGGTTACCGTCTGCCGACCAATACCGAGTTCCAGAACCTGATAAACAGCAGTACCGTCAGTCGAGGCGGCGGGTGGAGCAGCTCCGATTATGGCTATATCAAGTTCACCTCAGGCTCTAATTCAGTTGAGTTTCCCGCTGTCGGTTACCGCAACGGCGGTTCGTCCGGTACGTTGTACCACGCGGGTGAGTACGGGCGCTATTGGTCGTCGGTTGCTTACGGTTCTGGCAACGCGTACAGCCTGTACTTCAATAGCAGCAGTTTGAGCGTGAATACCAACGATAAGCAGACCGGTCGGAGTGTGCGTTGTGTCCGCTAAATATTAATACTTTGGTTCTTTGATTTCTTTGATTCTTACCCGAGAGCCTGCCGGGGCAAAAACTGACTTATGGTGCGGTGAATGGGCTTTTGCGTTTCGAAGAGCGGCGCGGGGCCTGCGGAGGGCTAGGCGGGGAGATAATGAGAGGTGGCAGTGTGCTTTAATCACTGCGCTTATATATTGCTGTGCGGTGTTGCGGCCCTCCGTGGGGCGGAGGCTCCGGGCCGCTCGGGACTCGTTGCCTCATCCCATTTACAAGGAATTTGTGTTTACGGCATACTTCGTAATGCCGGGCATAAGGAATGTGTGCGGTTTTAGTTCCTCCCAGACCGCCCTGTCGAAACTAAAGGAACGAGTGTTGGCAGGCTGCTATTTATGCTTTCCCACACTGCCACTTTTGTTTCCTGCTCTGCTTTCGCATCCCTTTCCGCTCAGCGGCATGCCCATGTTGAGTATCTTTAAGGTATAAAATCTCAGGGCAGAAAAACGACTATCTGATAAAGATTCGCACGTCCTAAGACTGCGTAATCTTTATCAGATAGTCGTACTTATTCCTTAGTTGTTCCTCAAAAATCTCAAAACGGGGTCTGTGACCCCTCCCCCGGAAGGGCCGCCGGAGGCAGTTCCCGCAAACCAATAACGGCAGTGCCGACAAACCAATAACGTCAAACCATCGCCATCAGTCGCCCCGCAGTTATTCCCACTCTATTGTTGCGGGTGGCTTTGAGCTTATATCATAGACCACGCGGTTGATGCCGCGCACTTTGTTTATTATCTCGTTAGATACGCTTGCGAGGAACTCGTATGGCAGACGCGCCCAGTCGGCGGTCATGCCGTCTGTCGAGGTCACAGCCCTTATGGCCACGCAGCTCTCATACGTTCTCTCGTCGCCCATGACGCCGACGCTCTGCACGGGCAGCAGCACGACGCCTGCCTGCCATGCCTTGTCATACAGGCCATGCTCTCTGAGACGTGTGATGAATATATGGTCGGCCTCTTGCAGTATGGTCACCTTCTCTGGGGTCACCTCGCCGAGTATCCTGATGCCGAGGCCGGGTCCCGGGAAGGGATGACGGTCTAACATCTGCTCCGGCATGCCGAGCTCTCGTCCTATGCGCCGCACCTCATCTTTGAAGAGCAGCCTCAGTGGCTCCACTATCTTAAGGTTCATCTTCTCTGGCAACCCGCCCACATTGTGGTGCGATTTTATCACAACGGCAGGGCCTGATGTCGATGCCGACTCTATAACGTCGGGATATATGGTGCCCTGGGCGAGCCAGCGGGCATCTTTTATCTTCTGTGCCTCGTTGTCGAACGTCTCCACGAAGTCACGGCCTATTATCTTGCGCTTGGCCTCGGGGTCGGTTACCCCTTTGAGGTCTGAGAGGAACTTTTCGTGCGCTTTTACAGGCACCACGTTAAGCCCCATCTGCTTGTACATGGCAATTACATCTTCATACTCGTTCTTGCGCAACAGACCCGTGTCGACGAATATGCAGGTCAGACGATCGCCTATGGCCAGATTGAGCAGCTGCGCCGCCACCGACGAGTCGACACCACCCGACAGACCGAGTATCACCCTGTCGTCGCCGAGCTTCTCTCTGAGCGATGCGACGGTGCTCTCAACGAACGAGGCGGGTGTCCAATCGCCCTTGCAACCGCATATCTTCTTGATAAAGTTACCTATTATTTTTGGACCCTCGACAGAGTGCGAGCATTCGGGATGGAACTGTATGCCCCATGTGGGTTCATCGCCTATCTGAAAGGCGGCCACCGGCACACTGTCTGTCGACGCTATTATGCGATAATCCGATGGGGTTGACATTATGGTGTCTCCATGTGACATCCACACCACGCTGCTGTCGCTCAGGCCGTCTAACAGAGGATTGCTTTTCTCCACGACATTCATGGTCGCGCGTCCGTATTCGCGAGTGGCGCTCTGTTTGACCTCGCCGCCGAAGGCCTGTGATAGATATTGGGCACCGTAACATATGCCCAACACCGGCAATTTGCCTTTGAAACCCGACAGGTCTATCTGCGGAGCATTGGCATCGCGCACCGAGAAGGGACTGCCTGAGAGTATTATGCCCTTAACCGACGAGTCTATCACGGGTATCTTGTGAAACGGATGTATCTCGCAATAAACATTGTCCTCACGAACACGGCGGGCTATGAGCTGGGTGTACTGAGAACCGAAATCGAGAATGATTATCTTTTCTTGCATAAGAAGTAAAAGTTAGAGTTGCAAAGTTAGTAAATTACGGCTAATTATAGGCGCGTTGTCTGACTTTTTTTGCCGGCACTGCGGAGTAATGTTTTGCGGGAACTGCCGTTTTGGTTTGCGGGAACTGCCGTTTTGATTACTGGCACTGCCTCCGGCGGCCCTTCCGGGGGAGGGGTCACGGACCCCGTTTTGATATTTTTGAGGACAAACTAAGGAGGAAGTACGGAAAATCAGATAAAGGTGTTTCGACTCGGGTCTTACACCTTTATCTGATTTTCCGTTTTTGGCCCATGAGGTTAGTGCCTGAATGATATTCAAAGATGGGCCATGACCGCTCAGCAGAGGGCACAAAAGCAATTCGTCAAACATAAACGGAAGAGTTGCACAAAGCATAACGGGCAGACACCAACACTTAACTTACCGAACCACCAATTTTCGTTCCGCAGTTTTTACACCGCATAGCTTCGGAGCCGGCATGGAGGCTGAGGCACGAGCCGCAACGGGCCGCACCTCGCGGTGGGCAGGAAATCCCCGTGGAGGCCCGTAACCCAGTTTGGCAATTATAGTTTGTGCCTTAAGTCCGCTCACACCGCGCATCACTTTTATGCCTGCCTCCCAGGCTCGGCCCGAAGCTCCTCCACGCCAAAGTCACGGCACCCCAACCAATCC
>CAMRVW010000176.1 GCA_947054185.1 uncultured Rikenellaceae bacterium
TAAAATAGGTGTTTATACTGATTGGTGTCGGCGATTTTTGTGTGTTTAATATAAAAGGTGACCATGATATGTAAATGTAAAGATGCTTTGTTTATCAGATATATATGTGTCATAAGACGTGTGCCGTTGTGTGGCGGTGTTTTGTTTTTTCGCCTAAAACGGTTATATTTGCCATAAAACCAAACGTATCCAAATTGATGTTAAAACGAATAATCTTGATGACGGTGGCGGCTGTGTCGCTATTGTCGGCGGCGGGACAATCGCTTCCCGAGTGGCGCGACCATCATGTTACCTCTGCGGGTAAATATCATCCGCGTACCGTTTTCATGAGTTACGCAAACCGCGAACAGGCTCTCAAAAACGATTTTTCCGCCTCGGAATATTATACGTCACTTAACGGTGTGTGGAAGTTCCGTTACTTCGACGACCATCGCAAGGCAGATATAAAGAGCCTCTTGACGGGTGCGACCAAAGGGTGGAGCGATATAGTGGTGCCGGGTAACTGGGAGGTGCAGGGCTTCGGTGTGCCTATGTACACCAACCAGCCCTATGAGTTTTGTCCCTCCAACCCCAAGCCGCCCATGTTGCCCGATGCGGTGCCGTTAGGTGTTTACAGACATGATTTTGACGTTACTCTCGCAGAGTTCGACCGCGACATATTCCTGCACATAGGCGGTGCCAAATCGGGTGTTTACGTCTATATCAACGGCAAGAAGGTGGGCTATAACGAAGATTCGAAAAACCCCGCCGAATATTACATCAATCCTTTTGTGCGACAGGGACGCAACACCCTTACGCTGGTGGCCTATCGCTGGAGCACAGGCAGTTACCTGGAGTGTCAGGACTTTTTCCGTATAAGCGGCATCGAACGCGACATATATATATATTCGCAGCCCAAGACCCGCATCGACGATTTCAGGGTGGTGTCGACCCTCGACGAGTCGGGCAGGCATGGCGACCTCAAGCTCGATGTGACGCTGAGGAACAGTTATAACTCGGCCGAGAACATCATGTTCTATCTCGAGATCATCGACGGCAAGGGCGACATAATACATTACGACACCGAAGATGTGTCACTGAAGCCCAACAGCTTCGACACATTGCACCTTTCGTATGTGGTGCCTGACGTCAAGGCCTGGAGTGCCGAGACCCCCAATCTTTACACCGTGCTCATGCGCGTAAAGCTCGACGGCCGCTTTGTCGAGTATGTGCGTCAGAGGGTCGGTTTCCGCTCGCTCAAAATAGACGGTAACCGCTTCCTGGTCAACGGTCGTCCCGTGCTTATCAAGGGTGTCAACTATCACGAGCATAACGACACGACGGGTCATTATGTCGACGAAAAGACCTTAAGACGCGACTTGGAGCTTATGAAGCGCCACAATATCAATGCCATAAGGTGTTGTCATTATCCGCAACAGCGCCTGTTTTACGACCTTTGCGACGAGTATGGCTTTTATGTGTGCGACGAGGCCAACATAGAGTCGCACGGCATGTATTACGACCTGCGTCGCGGCGGCAGCCTGGGTAATAATCCCGATTGGCTCGACGCTCATCTCGAGCGTACCCGCAACATGTGGGGACGAAACAAGAACCATGCTTGCGTCACCTTCTGGTCGTTGGGTAACGAGGCGGGCAACGGATATAACTTTTACGAGACATACAATTGGCTCAAGAGCGTCGACTCGTTGCGCCCCGTGCAATACGAGCGCGCCCTGCTTGAGTGGAATACCGACATTTTCTGTCCTCAGTATCCATCTGCCGCAGCCTTTGCGCGCTGGGGTCAGAGCAAGACCGACCGTCCTTACATCGCCAGCGAGTATGCGCATGCCATGGGCAACTCGACGGGTAATCTCAAAGACCAGTGGGATGAGATATACAAATATGACAACCTGCAAGGCGGCTTCATCTGGGACTGGGTCGCCCAGGGCCTGTGGGTCGACTCCCTGGGCGGATATTGGGGTTACGGCGGCGACTGGGGTGTTAACGCCCCCTCTGACGGCAACTTCTGCTGCAACGGTCTTGTCAACCCCGACCGCAGGCCTCATCCCGGCCTTACGGAGGTTAAAAAGGTATATCAGAACGTGCGTTTCGAGCCGGTGGACCTGACCAAAGGTGTGTTTAAAATAAGCAACGGTTTTTTCTTTACCTCGTTGTCAGATTACATTTTCAAATATAGCGTAAAAGGTGACGGTAAGGTGTTGCGCAGCGGTACTCTCAGCGTCAACCTCGCACCTGGACAAGCCCGAAATTACACAGTGCCTCTTACGGGCTTGCGTTTCACGGCAGGGGTGGTTTACACTCTCGACATATCTGTCGTTACGCGTTATGCCACACCGCTTATAGAGGCCGGTTATCAGATAGCCTCAGAGCAGTTTGTGTTACCGGTGACGGTGCACCGTCGCAATCGCTCTCATGTCGTGTCGGCGGCAACAGGTGCAGTCAATGTCTCTGACGCAGGCGGTGCCGTGAGGGTGACATCGTCGAAGGTGACATTCATTGTCGACAAGGTTTCGGGCGATGTGATACGTTACGATGCCGGCGCCTCGTCGTTCATCAACTCGGAAGGAGGGTTCATGCGTCCCAATTTCTGGCGTCCTCCCACCGACAACGATTACGGCGCCGGGTTGCCCGCATTGCAGCAGCAGTGGAAAGAGGCCGGCAAGTCACCACGTGTGACCGGTGTGAGCGTTGTCGACAGCACCCGTTATGCCGTGATAAAGGTGGGTTATGCTCTTCCGTACGGCGCCTCTTATAATGTGACATACAGTGTCTATGCCGACGGTGTGGTTGGCGTCCAGGGCAATTACAGGGGCTCGCGCGACAAAAATGCCGTTATGTTACCACGTATCGGCATGCGCATGGTGATGCCGGGCAGCATGCTTTACACCCGGTATTTGGGTCGTGGTCCGCACGAGAACTATTGCGACCGTAAGGCGGGGGCCGACATAGGCATGTACTCGGCTCATGTGGATGAGTATTACTATCCTTACGTACGTCCGCAAGAGAACGGTCACCATGTCGACGTATCTTACATTGCGGTGGGCAAGAACAAGCAGGGTAACGGCGGCCTTATGATATCGGCAGACAGTCTCATAGAGTTTAACATACACCGCAATCTCATATCCGATTTCGACGGCGAAGACTCTTACAGGCCTTATCAATATTATAATCGTACGCCCAACGAATCGCGCAATCCTGCCGATTACCGCAACAAGCGTCCGCGTCAGACCCATATCAACGACATAGAGCCTCGTAATCTGGTCGAGTTGTGCATAGATTATCGCATGCAGGGCCTTGGCGGTGACGACAGCTGGTATTCGAAGCCTTATCCGCAGTACACCATCCCCGCCGGCAATAATTACAACTGGTCGTTCACGATGGTCCCGATAAGGGCATTCAACGAAGCCAGATAGTTTGCCGACATTGCGGTTGGTTTGCCGGAACTGCCGTTTATGGTTTGCGGGCACTGCCTCCGGCGGCCCTTCCGGGGGAGGGGT
>CAMRVW010000177.1 GCA_947054185.1 uncultured Rikenellaceae bacterium
AGGTGTGAGGGTCTTGGGCGGCGGGAGGTGCCTTAGTCTCTGCAAATAATTACTTGGCGGGGTTACGGGCCTCCGCGGGGGATTTTCTGCCCACCGCGAGGTGCGGCCCGTTGCGGCTTTATACTTCGGCCGTCCTGCCGGAACAGAAGTCTGCGGGCAAAAACTGCGGAGAGGAAGTTGGGAGGTCGGCGAGTGGTGGTACGCGTTATATTCTGCCGAACCTTTCCGTATTATGTTTGCCGCATTGCTTTTGCGCCTTCCGCCGGAGGCACTGCCGGTAAACCATTAAAGGAGGCATTTCCCGCAAAATGACAACACGTAAGCCGATGAAATTTTTGCATAATCGAAAAAAAAAGTATCTTTGCATCGTCGGAAGACCGCAGTGTCGGCCATCCGATGATGTTAAACGGTCTCGAGAAGACCCAATATTAACTTTATAATTACAGAAAAATGGCTGTAAAGATTCGTTTGGCTCGCCACGGTAAGAAAGGTTATGCTTTTTATCACATCGTGGTTGCCGACAGCAGATCGCCGCGTGACGGCAAATTCATCGAAAAGTTGGGTACCTATAACCCCAACACCAATCCCGCATCCATAGAGCTTGACTTCGACCATGCTCTGGCATGGCTTCAGAAAGGTGCTCAACCCACCGACACTGCCAAGTCTATCCTTTCAAAAGAGGGCGTTCTCATGAAGAAGCACCTTTTGGGCGGTGTTAAAAAAGGTGCTTTCAGCCTTGAGGTGGCAGAAGAGCGCTTCAATAAATGGCTTGCAGACAAAGAGGCAAACGAGGGAGCTAAGCTCCAGAAGCTGGCTGACAGCAAAAAGGCAGCCGCAGCCGCACGTCTTGCCGAAGAGACTAAGGTGAAAGAGGCTAAAGCAGCCGCTCTTGCTGCAAAACGCGCTGAGGCCGAGGCTGCAGCTAAAGCCGCTGCCGAAGAGGCCGCACAAGAGGCTGCTGCAACTCAAGAGGCTGAAACGGAAGCTCCTGCAACCGAAGAGGCTGCCGCAGAGTAATCTTGCCTGTGCTTTTGTGTTGAGTCACAGCTCTTTATCTGCCGATGCCAAGTCGACAACCGTCAAGTCGTGCAGGCTTTGAGGTTCGGTCGGTTTCATAAAGGCTTTTTGGGTCGTCCTGCGGCTAAAAAAGTCTCTTCTTAGGGAGAGAGGATAAAAGATTGTTGAAAACCGGGTAAGTGCCAGACACCTTCCCGACAGACTCATACAAAGCATGGAGAGGGAATATTCCAAAGAGGTTATCGCTAAAGTCACCAAGCTGTTCGGCGGTGATGGTTTGCTTTCGTTGAGGCTCTCTGCCGATTTTCCCGACCGGGTGAATATGGAGGAACCTTGGCTTGTCGAGATCGACGGGCTGGAGGTTCCTCTTTTTATATCCTCTTTCAAACCCGCAGGCAATGCCAAGGCGGTGGTGTCGTTTGACGATCTCGACAACGACCGCAGGGCCTCCGAGCTCGTCGGACGTGACATTTACATATATGTCGAGCCCGATATTGACGACGAGCTTTACTGGGAGGATATGGATGGTTACACCTTTATAGACCTTGTCAGCGGCATGTCGGGCACCATAGAGGGCTTTCGCGATTATACGGACAACCCGCTTGTGGAGGTCGATTTCTCGGGCGTTGAGGTGTTGGTGCCTGTATCTGACGAGATAATAGTATCGGTGGACGACCGTGCGCGCATCGTCGAGGCCAATCTGCCCGAGGGCCTTATCAACCTATATTCAGACAACGACTATGACCAATAAGATAGCCATATATCCCGGATCGTTCGACCCTTTCACCCTCGGTCACAAACTCATTGTCGACAAAGGGTTGCTGTTGTTCGATAAAATAGTGATAGGGCTCGGAGAAAATGTCAACAAACGCACTTTCATACCTCTTAGAAAGCGAGAGGCTATAATAAACAAGGTTTATGGCCGTGACGATCGGGTCGTTGTGGTGCATTACGACAACCTTACGGCCGACTTCTGTCGCGATAATGGCATCAACTTCATAATCAGAGGCATCCGCAACGTCGGTGACTTCGAGTTCGAACGTAACGTCGCTCAGATAAACCTGCGTCTCAATCCATCTCTGGAGACGGTCTTCCTGATGACGCCCCCCGAATATTCCGAGATATCGTCCACCATCGTGCGCGACATACTCGTACACGGCGGCAACCCCCTGCAATTCATGCCCGACGGTATCACAATGGATGACCTGAGGTAATCGTTGCGACGCCACAGTCGTTATTTTGCTGCAACTGCAGTTTTGGTTTGTCGACACTGCTGTTGTGTTGCCGGCACTGCCGTTTATTGCTGGCACTGCCTCCGGCGGCCCTTCCGGGGGAGGGGTCACGGACCCCGATTTGATATATTGAGGAGCAAACTAAGTAATAAGTACGGATATACTATATACAGGTGTCAAGCGGTCTTAAGACACGCTCACACCTGTATATAGTATATCCGTTTTTGGCCCTGAGGCTGAATGCCTAAAGTATGTCAAAACAAGGGCCATGACCGCTCGGCGTAAAGGAATGCGGAAGACAGAGCGGTAAATGAATAAAAGTGGGGCAGTGCTGTAAACCAAAAACAGAATTGGCAAAGCATAACGGCCCTTTCACGCCAACACTCGCCACCCATTTCTTCCTCGCCTAGCCCTCCGCAGACTCGGCCCCGTGGTTCCGTCAGACCAAAGGCGCACAACTCACGCTCCCGACCCCGAATCCGCACACATTTTATGTTTGGCAAGTTTTTACTCCGTCAGGCTTTCGCACCGGCAGGGCGGCCTCGTGTCTCGGCCGCAACGGGCCGCGCCCTCCCCCCGCGGAGGCCTGTAACCCCGCCAAGTAATTATATGCAGTGACTAAATCCCGTACACCCCTCCCGTGCCCCCTCATACCTTGCCTCCCAGGCTCGGTCCGAAGCTCCTCCACGTCAAAGTCACGGCACCCCAACCAATCCAAGGCGCCGCCAGTCTCTTTCACACACCACGCCCGAACATCATCACGCTCCCGACCCCTCCACGTGCGGCCGACCGCAGGTCGGCCCACCTCCAACCCGGCAGGCGCAGTCTGAGTGAAACGAAACCACACTCTCTTCCTTATAAACGGCATAACGAAGTGACGCCGTAAGCAAAATTCCTTATCCCGGGCTGAGGCACGATAGCCCGAGCGGCCCGCACCTCGCGGTGGGCAGAGAATTTCCCCAACGGAGGGCCGCAACACGATGAGTAATATATAGGGCAGTGAATTAGGGGACGATAGTGAAGCTCATCGTTTTGACGCTCTGCCCTCCGCAGGCTCCGTCCCGCTCTCCGTAACGACAAAGGCACACTTATGCGCAACAAAAAGCCGCTTGCCGCTCTCCAGCACACCTAAAGCACGTCATCTCACGCAACCCGCCCCGGCAGGCTATCAGAAAGGTGTCCGTGACACCCAAAGTATTAATATTTAGCGGACACAACGCACGCTAA
>CAMRVW010000178.1 GCA_947054185.1 uncultured Rikenellaceae bacterium
CAACGCCCTGATTCGCAACAAAAGATTCGGTGCCGCACAGATAAATGCAATTCTTGAAGATGCCCGGAAATTACGATTGGAATCACCCCGACATATAAAAGCGAGTAAAAGCATTCAAGACACAACAGAGTATCTTAAGATAATTGCCATTGTCAATTTCGGCAATATCCCTGACGAAGATCTGATTTGCCGACTAACCAAAGAGACCAAGTGCAAAGAATCCACCAATGCCGCAAGAAAAGAGCGGATGAAGGTGAAAGAGTTTTTACTCCCATTGAAAACACCAATAGACAGAATAACAGATCGTGAAAAGGTCTATCTGACAGTCTTGTCAAAAGACGACCTGAAAGAAGAGCTTGAGCGGATATTGTCTTCAAAACAAAAACAATGACGAATAAAAAGACACATATCCGGCTAAAATCACTATCTTTACCTCGATGAAAGACATACGAAACATAGAGACCGACGCCCAGTTTGAAGAGCGTATCAGGCCGCAGGCTCTCAATGCCTTCAGCGGTCAGGCCAAGATTGTCGACAACATACACGTATTCATCAAGGCGGCCAAGATGCGCGGCGAGGCGCTCGACCATGTGCTGCTGCACGGCCCTCCCGGCTTGGGCAAGACCACGCTGGCCAACATCATAGCCAACGAGATGGGCAGCTCTCTTAAGGTGACATCGGGCCCCGTGCTCGACAAGCCCGGCGACCTTGCAGGCCTGCTCACGGGGCTGCAAGAAGGCGACGTGCTCTTCATAGACGAGATACACCGCCTCTCGCCCATTGTCGAGGAGTACCTCTATTCGGCAATGGAAGATTACACCATCGACATAGTGCTCGACAAAGGTCCCGGCGCCCGAAGCATACAGATATCGCTGGCACCCTTCACCCTCATAGGAGCCACCACCCGAAGCGGACTCCTCACCTCGCCGCTGAGGGCGCGTTTCGGCATACAGTGCCATCTCGAATATTACGACACCCCCACGCTCAAACGCATAATCACGCGCTCGGCATCCATCCTCGAGGTGCCGATAGACGACGACGGGGCATGCGAGATAGCCATGCGCAGCCGCGGCACCCCCCGCATAGCCAACGCCCTGCTCAGACGTGTGCGCGACTTCGCCCAGGTGAAAGGCAGCGGCACCATCGACCGCGACATCACACAGGTGGCCCTCTCGGCACTCAACATCGACTCCATGGGCCTCGACCAGATGGACAACAAGATACTCTCGGTGATAATACACAAGTTCGGCGGCGGACCCGTGGGTGTCAAGACCATAGCCACCGCCGTGGGCGAAGACGAAGGCACCATAGAAGAGGTGTACGAACCGTTCCTCATAATGCAGGGACTGCTCAAACGCACCCCCCGCGGACGCGAGGTGACACCGGCGGCATGGGCGCACCTCGGCATCGAGAGGACGCAGCCCGAAGCCACCCTCTTCAGCTTCGAATGACCGCGCCCATGATGGCACGGAGCATCCACAGACGAGCGAAGGCCCGGGGTGCCCGACAGAGCACAAGGAGTCTCGGCAGTCGCAGGCTCAGACACTCCTTGGCGGTCTCCACGAAGCGGAACGTCAAAGACGAAACGCCCGGGCAGGCAACGAGAGCGAAACCTATTTTAAACCGAAGTGATGGACAGCGTAAAAAAAGAGCCTCTATTCGGACTCATAAAGAGTCTCACAAAGGCAGAGAAGCGCAACTTCAAGTTGTACGCCACACGGCAGGGCGACGCCAATGCCAAGTTCATCGTTCTGTTCGATGCCATAGAGGCCATGGATGTCTATGACGAAGACAAACTGGCCAAACATTGCGGCATAAGCAAGAGGCAGATGGCCAACATCAAGACCCACCTCTATCGTCAGATATTGGTGAGCGTGCGACTCATAGAGGTGAGCCACAGCCGACTGATGCAGCTGCGCGAGCAGATAGACTTCGCCCGCATATTATACGACAAAGGGTTGCACAACCAGTGTCTGCGCATCCTCGACAAGACCAAAAAGAGCGCCATAAACGCCGGCCAGTCAACCATCGCCCTCGAGATAGTCGAGTTCGAAAAGGTCGTCGAGACCCACCACCTGTCACGCACACTCACACGCGCCGACAAACTGAGCGCACAGACCACCGAGCTATGCGAACGCATAGAGGTGAGCAACAAACTCACCAACATGTCGATACAGCTCTATAACCTATATCTGAAGCTGGGATATGTACGCTCCGAACGCGACCTGTGCCTTGTGACCGACTTTTTCAAGCCACGCATAGAGAGCTTCGCCGGCATGCAGCTGTCGTTCATCGAGAGGGTGCAGCTGGCCCAGGTGCGCATGTGGTATGCCCACATACTCCACGACTTCCCCGCCTGCTTCAGGTACAGTCTGGTGGTGATAGAACTGTTCGACAACAACGCCCTCATGAAGCCTCTCTATTACGACTATTATCTGAGGGCATACTCGCGATACCTCGAAACACTGTTTCTCACACGCAATTACAGACGCCTATCTGCCGCCTTGGACCGATACCAAAACTCCATCGACGACATAGCACAGGTAAGCACAAACGCCTCCATACTCGCCTATCTGGCCCTGTACCTCCACCGCATAAACCTTTTTATCATGGAGGGCTCTTTCTCTTCGGGCATCAAGATAGTCGCCGAGGTGGAACGATACATCGCATCGGCATCGGAGTATATCGACATGCACCACAAGATGCTGTTATACTATAAGATAGCATGTATTTATTTCGGCGCGGCAGACTATGCCGCCTGCATATCGTCGCTCGACAAGATAATATCGGTGCGCGACCAGTCGATACGACGCGACCTGCAATGCTTCGCCCGCATGCTCAACCTTATAGCCTCATACGAAGCCGGACTCGATTACAATCTCGACTATCAGATAAAAAGCGTCTATACCTTCATCATAAAGATGAACGACATGCACGGTGTGCAAGAGGTGCTCATATCGTTCCTCAAACGTCTGAACCACATAATGCCCGGCGACTTCAAACAAGAGTTGCGCAACCTGTATGAGCGCATCAAGCCATTCGAGCAACACCCATACGAACGACGCACATTTTATTACCTCGACATAGTATCGTGGCTAGAAAGCAAGCTCGAGGACAGAAGCGTGGAAGATGTGGTGTCGGCAAAATTCCGGAAATCTTCAGGCAAAAGGTTGTGACCGCCCCGTGACAGGCCGTGAATTGTCCGTAAGATGTTGCGCAATCACCCGGCAGCAGGCATCTCACACACCATGAAACGACGCCGAAAACATCAGTCACCTATTTTTTTCATAATCGCATCACACTAAGCGACAACGCATTAGAGACAAACACAAACAACAATGCCGACAAAATATTTGGAAATATACAAATTTTAAGTACATTTGTACCACAAAACGGTGTGGTAGTTCAGCTGGTTAGAATGCCTGCCTGTCACGCAGGAGGTCGCGAGT
>CAMRVW010000179.1 GCA_947054185.1 uncultured Rikenellaceae bacterium
TTGATTGTCATCGCAAGCATCCTTCTGATTCTTGCAGTTCTTGCTCAGCACCCCAAAAGCGGTATGGCTGCCAATTTCGGCGCATCTAATCAGGTTATGGGCGTACGCCAGACAACCGATTTCCTCGAGCGTTTCACATGGGGTACCTCTATTGCCATAGTGCTCTTTACGCTCATGGCGACCATGTCGGTGCCTAAAGAGAATATTGCGAGCAAGTCTGTGGTCGAAGAGAATATACAGAACACGTATGCTCCTTTGAATCAGTCGCTTCAGGTGCCTTTGACAGGTATCGACATGGCGAACGACTCGGTGAAATAGTATCGCCGAAAAGGTTTGTCTTGTCATAAGAGACGTTGTTTTAGTTTTTCCTTGGTTTGAGGCAGGTTCGGAGCTTGTGTGTCACACTCCGATAGTTATAACACGGGGTTGTGGCGGCATAGGTCGTCATTACCCCTTTTGGTCATATGTATGGATAAGCTCACAGAACGATTTCTCGGCTATGTGGCCGTTGACACGCAGTCTGACGCGGCGAGTGCTTCTTTCCCGTCCACTCCGTCGCAGCGTCTCTTCATGGAGCGTCTGGCCGACGAGTTGCGCGTGATGGGGCTCTCTTCGGTCGAGGTTGACGACAACGGTTATCTCATGGCGTGGATCGAGGCCAACACCGACAGACCTGCTCCGTCGATAGGCTTCATTGCGCATGTCGACACATCGCCCGACATGAGCGGCAGAGATGTCCGTCCACGTGTGTTGCTTTACCGGGGCGGCGACATAACGCTCGGCGGTGGCACGGTGATGACACAAGAGCGGTTCCCCGAGCTGGACTTATATCGCGGCAAGCATCTGATAGTCACTGACGGCACCACTCTCTTGGGGGCTGACGACAAGGCCGGCGTGGCCGAGATAATGACAGCCGTGGAGCATATATTGTCTCATCCGGAGCGTCCGCACGGTCGTGTGTGCATCGCTTTTACGCCCGACGAGGAGATAGGTCACGGGGTCGACAGGTTTGATGTCGCGCGGTTCGGGGCCGACTATGCTTATACCATGGATGGCGGACGGCTTGGCATGATCGAGTACGAGACCTTCAACGCCGCCTCGGCAGTGGTGGAGGTGCACGGTGTAAATGTTCATCCGGGATATGCCAAGGGTAAAATGCACAATGCGTTACGCATATTATCGCAGTTCGACTCCATGTTGCCTGACGAACGTCCGGAAAATACGGACGGATATGAGGGGTTCTTTCATCTTGTCGGCATAAAAGGAGGGGTGGAGCGAGCGACGGCGGAGTATATAATACGCGATCACGATCGCAGCCGCTTTGAGGCTCGTAAGCTGAAATTCAAAGATATAGCGTCATCGCTTACTGTCGGCGATGTGGTTGTGACCGTCAGGACGGAGGATCAGTATTACAACATGGGCGAGGTGTTGTCGGGAGATAATTACCATATCGTCGAAAAGGCGGTCGAGTCTATGCGGCGCATTGGCATAGAGCCTATAATAACGCCCGTAAGAGGCGGCACGGATGGCGCGCGGCTCTCTTTCATGGGGTTGCCGACACCCAATATATTTGCCGGTGGCGAAAATTTCCACGGCAGATATGAGTTTGTCGCCATAGAGTCGATGCAGAAAGCCGTGGAGCTTATAGAGGAGATAATATACTCGGCGGTGAGTTGATTCCGTTATTCATGCGTGGTGCCAAAATATGAGTACCGAAGTGAGAATGGGTTCCATATTGAATTTTAAGGGTATTGTTAATTATAATTTTGAAAATGAAAAGGTTATTTTATGTGATGCTTGCGGCATTGTTTTTCGCCTCGTGCAATGGCTCGAAAGAGAGTGCGTCAAGAGGCGACGGTAATGTGGAGGTGTTTCTGACAAATCCCGGAGTCGGCAATAAGGCTTATCTGCGGTTCTTCGACCCCGATAAGTACGATTATGTCGATGTCGACAGTGTATCGGCCTCGGAACATTTCTTCCTTAACTGCAACCCGGTGAGAGACGGTGTCTTCTCTCTGTTTTTGGGCAAGGAGAAAGAGCCGTTGGCGAATATATACAACGACAGCACCGACATGAGGGTGACGGTGGAGGCCGACGGTTACACAGGAAGAGCCAAAGTGTCGGGTTCTAAGATGATGTCTCAGATTGCCGAGTACAACAAGGCGACCAAGCCGTTTTTCGATCGCTTCAAGAATATAAATAACCGCTATAACGCTGCTTTGGGTGGCGGTTATGCGATATATGTGGAGGACAGTGTGCGTCTTTTCGACCGTATGGAGATGGAGACGCGCAACGAGTTGACCGCCTATAGCGTCGATTTTATGAATGATCATAAAGGCGAGCTTATAGAGCTGTATGTCAGCGCCATGACCGAGCCGGGTAATGACAAGACCGACCCAGAGTATATCAAAACAGCGCTCAAAAATTACTGGAAATATGTGCGGCTGGGCGACCGTCGCATCACTCTCTTTCCCAAGACCAAAGAGCGCGTGATGACATATCTGAGCGTTTTGTCGGGAAAGCCAGAGCATGAAGCCAACGAGATAATCAATAATTTTTTGGACAGCTGCGAGTCTAACCCCAGGATGTTCCGCATGGTTACCGACTTGATGGACAAGGCTTTCGGAAACAAGTTGCAGCCCATGAAGCAGCATTTCATCTATGTGAATGCCTTAGAGCGCATTGTGGCTTCCAAAAATTACACCGAGCTCGAGAAAGAGCCGTACAGGCACAAACTCAAATTGGCGCGCAACCACTTGCCTGGCACCCGGGTGGCTTCAATGGATTTGCGTTTGCCCAACGGACGACGTTACGACCCCACCAAGCATCCCAAAAAATGGCAGGTATATTTCTTTTACAATCCCGGATGCGGCAACTGCTCGGAGGCCGTTCGTCTTATGAACTCTTCAGACTGTGTCAAGGAGTACGAAAAGGACGGCGAGTTGCAAATATATGCCATATACATAGGCGACAGCGAAGAAGAGTGGCTGAAGATAATATCGCAACCCGAGTATGGCAACAAGTGGATAAACCTATGGGACGACAAAGGTTTGATCGAGAAAAACAACATTTACGACCTTGGCGCTATTCCCATGATTTATCTGGTGGACAGAAATAAAAAGGTGTCTGTCAAGGATATCGCCGCATATGAGTTGTGCAATCAGTTGTGGCATAAAGGAAAAGATTTTGGCGAGAACCAGGAATATTGATAGATTCTCGTATGCCCATGCAATCGGCGACGGCTTAGCTGTCGCCGATTTGTTTTTTGCGGGGTTAGGTCGAAGGCGCTTTTGTGCCGGCAGGCTCTTGCACCGGACATAGCGGTCTGAGTTCAACGAAAACCGCAGAATAATTCTTTAAAACCGGCATAACGAAGTGACGCCGTAAGCCTCTTCCTTGTGCCGGGCTGAGGTACGCAAGCCCGAGCGGCCCGGAGCCTCTCCCAACGG
>CAMRVW010000180.1 GCA_947054185.1 uncultured Rikenellaceae bacterium
TTCCGGGCGAGAATCCGCAAATCAGGGTCAAGCTCAACCGCATCAACTCGGCCATCAGGCTCGAGAACCGCAGCACCGACCGCATAAACATCGAGAAGATGACCGTAAGCGGCCTGCCCTCAATGGGATATGTGTTCACCCCCGGCGAGGCGGTGCAGGGCGTCACCTATAACGAAACTGCCGAGGCACAGACAGATGCCGACGGCAACGCTGTGGTTTACAGCTTCATGGTGCCCAAGGCGCAGATTGCGGATGTCAAGCTCGAGGCCAAAGCCAAACTCAAAGATGCCGTCGACATCAACGACCCGAACACAGACAACATAGCCACCGTCGCTCCCCTGAGCTTCCTGGGAAGCCTTGAGGCAGGCAAAAGAGCCACAGCCCTCATAGGCTATCTCGAGAACGGCACTCTCAGGGTCGGCTCACCCGAAAACTGGGGTAACGTGGGCAAATACCAGCTCACCGACGACGTGCTTTTGCAGGTCATCGGAGGCACTTTCAACGACAAGGGCGAACTGCGCGCATATAGCGGCGGTTGCGAATTTTCATTTATAATAGTCTCTAAATCAGGCGAAGGCGTTCTCGAAGCAGTGACCGCCACCGACTGGATGCACATCAACGACAACGTGATAGTCGTCGACCCCAACACCACCGACAGCGAGCGCAGATGCCGCATTGCCGTCAAGGTGGGGGGCAGGCAGATAGGTATTTTCACGATAGTGCAAGGGTTCGGAGTGACGTTTAATGGTGTGGGTGACACGGAGATAAATGACGGCAAGGTTACTGTTATCGGAGGCAAGTCGACATCTTCGCAAGTGACGTTCAGCATATCGGATGATGAATTCGAAGATTTGGATATCGTGGCTGCCGGTAACGGGCAAAACGGCATTGACGTAACCATAAACCGTACAGATAAGACTATCTCGGCCACGTTCAATCATATAGTCGACGCCTCACAGATACCTTTCAACGTTTTGGTGCCGGTCAACTTCATCGATTACAATGGAGGCATTGTGGCATCGATTACATTCGAGCAACGCCCTGCCAATATTACATTCAAACCCACGTATCTGAATATGCCCGGCTGCGATGAAACAAAGGAGGTGCTTGTCAGCACCCCCGGCGGAGCCGCGTGGAGTATTGAGAGTATTCAAGACGGCTCAGGCAACAACATCAGTTGGTTGGCTGCCGCCCCATTGTCACCATCAGACAACAACAGAGGCAACATGACGGTTTCGGTGGAGGCGAACAACAGATCAACATCACGCTATGGTTACATACGCATCAAGAGTTGCGCGACCATCTCCAAGCCGTTCCAAGTGACTCAATCGCGTTCGGTCAGCACTTTGGTGGATATGGGCGGTGTTGAGTGGATGCAGGTGAATCTGGCCAACCCGCGACAGGCGGAAGGAGGTGCGACATTCGCCAAGAAGTTGCCGTCGGAGTGTGAAGGCGTGAGGGCTGATTCGCATGGCAAGTTCTATCAGTGGGGCGTCAATGTGGCTTGGAACACTATAGGAGAAGATGCCGTTGAATCAATCCCAACAAAAGGGTGGTCTCAGGATTATGCCGAAAATTGGAGCGTACAGCCTTGTCCGGACGGATATAGACTTCCGATACAAAGCGAGGCTGAGTTTCTTATAAACAATTGTACCCGCACAAACGGAGGAGGATGGTCGGCAACAGATTATGGCTATGTGACTTTGACACTCAAGACAGACTTGACTAAAAGGTTGGAGTTTCCAATGTTCGGATGGAGAAATAGCGATGGGAGCTTGAGGAATCCAGGAGAGCAAGGCCGTTATTGGTTATTGCCTTTTGTCTCCATTATAATGGGACACTTTGACTTTAGCGCCAGTGATCTTAGCCTTAATTGTGACGATTATGCCGGAGATCATGAAAGAGCATATAATATACGTTGTGTTAAAGACAGACATATGGATGATTCTGATATAGAAGACTTAGTTGAAGTTAACGGAGTTAAGTGGATGAAAGTTAATCTTGCCAATCCCAGACAAGCCGCAGGCGGTGCGACGTTTGCAACAAGATTGCCATCTAAATGTACCGGCCTTCGTGCAGAGTCGTATGGAAAATTATATCAATGGGGCATAAATATTGCTTGGAATGCCACCGGAGCCTTAGACGGAGGGACTCCGAATGGAACATGGAATACATCGACTTACCCGTCAAATTGGGACATAAACCCATGTCCGAGTGGGTTTCATGTCCCAACAAAAACAGAATTTTCAAGTTTAATTAAAAATTCTATACATATAAGAGGCGGTGGGTGGACTGAACATGATAGAGGGTATGTCATGCTCATTCCTTATGCAAATACGTCTAATAAGCTGGAATTCCCTATGGTTGAATATAGAAGAAATTCTAACGGAGAGTCTATTCTCCCTAAATATACTGGTTCCTATTGGACATCAACTAGTAATGAAGGAGACAATACCAAGGCTTTTTATGCGTATTTGGTAAGCGACGGCAAAATGAACCTCCATGATTCTTCTAACACAAACAAACATTGTGGTTATAGCGTACGTTGTGTCAAGAGCTAAGTTTGTTTGGTACATAGAAAAGTAAATGGAACGAAAAGTCAAGTGTTGTTAAAATAAAAATGTAATTTCAGGGCAGGTCGCCCACGAACGGAGCCATTGCGGCTTGTGATAAGGGATACTTAGCAGTCACGGCCTGCCTTTTTCAAGAGACAAACCCTTAAATTCCTAAGTTTTATGATTATATAATATTTTATGCTAATAAGTTATTTAATATTTTTGGAAGGCGACAGCTTGCGTCACCTCTAAATTACGCAGGCTGACGGTGCCGCACAGTCCGTCCGGTCCAAATCCTTCAAGCACCGGGGGGGCGGGTGTCGGCCGGCCTTCATATTTAGTTACCCTTGCGGATGTTGCGCTCTTTGGGCGCAACATCTTTTTATTTGGGGGCATGTTATCACTTTTAGGTGTGGATAGTCACTGTTTAAGGGAGGTTAATGGGTTTGTAATTCACTTAAAAGTGAATTTGCGATTAGGTGCTGCCTTGTTTTTGGACATTATGGAGGCGGGACGGCTTGCCGGGTTGCTTGGCAATGTGTTTTTGGCGTGACGGAGAGTGGGACGGAGATTGCGGAGGGCAGGGCGTGGAAATAATGGGCGTCGGGGTGTGCTTAAGTCACTGTGATATATATTGCTCTGCTGAGTGCGGCCCTTCGTTTGGGGAGGCTCCGGGCCGCTCGGGCTATCGTGCCTCAGCCCGTTTACAAGGAATTTGTGTTTATGGCGTCACTTCGTTTTGCCATTCACAAGGAACAGTGTGCGGTTTCGGTTCCCTCAGACCGCGGAGTGGGCCGAGGAACGAGGGCCGTATCGGCGTGGAGGTCGAGAGTGAGATGAGGGCATGGCGACTGGTAACTGACTTTGGCCTGACGGAGAG
>CAMRVW010000181.1 GCA_947054185.1 uncultured Rikenellaceae bacterium
TCCGCATTGCTTCCCGCACCCTTTCCGCAATGGTCATGGCCCATGTTTGAATATCGTTCAGGCACTCAGCCTCAGGGCCGAAAACAGATATGCCATAAATGTGTAAGACGTATGTCGAAACACATTTATGGCATATATGTAACTCCCCCTTAGTTGTTCCTCAATATCTTAAATCGGGGTCCGTGACCCCTCCCCCGGAAGGGCCGCCGGAGGCAGTGCCAGCAAATCAAAACGGCAGTGCCGGCAAAAACGGCAGTTCCAGCAAAAACGGCACTGTCGGCAAACCACAAACGAGGCGCCCCCCCGAATCCGCCACCCCGTGATAAGAATTTTTAATACCCGACGCTCCTTTTTCTTGCTTTTTCAAAGCAAAAAATCTATCTTTGTTTCTAAGGAAAAAACATTACTGATGAAAAGCAACATAATAACCTCTTCTTTAGCCGTTCTGACGGCTCTCTTTTTGAGTTCATGCAGCAGTTCGAGCGCCCGTATAGAAGGCACATTCGCAGGGTCGGCGGGAAAAACCGTCTATCTCGAACAGGTCATGTCCTCACGCAACGTCATCGACTCAACCACATGTTCAAGCAACGGTCAATGGTCGTTCAAATATAAGTTCACCAAAAAAGAACCTGCACTTCTGCGAGTGCGCATGTGCAACAGTTTCATCACATTGCTCGTCTCGCCCGATGAAAAGGTGGACATATCGGCACTTCAAAACATAGGCAACAGTTACACCGTCAACGGCTCTCCCGATTCCGAACTTGTGGCCGACCTCAACCGTCACATCGTGTCAACACATATATCGCTCGACTCGCTTTACTCGCTCTATAACCGCGAAGACAAGCCCGCCATCAAGAGCGAACTCTATCGCAAGATAGCCCAAAAATATATCGATCACAAACGTTACGCCATACGTTTCCTTATAAACAACTGCCACTCCCTCGCCTCCATTATGGCTCTGTACACCCCCATGCCCAACGGCTCACAGGTGTTTGGCGAGAAAAACGATTACAGATATTACAAAATGGTGGCCGACTCGCTCTCTCCACTCTATCCGACCTCCGTGATGGTGGCCTCGCTCAAAAAAGATGTCGAGCGCTTTGAGAACAGAACCAACCTGGCAGGAAAAATATCGGCATCGCTCGCAGGTGAAAGCGTCTCATCGCCCGATCTGCAAATGAACGACATGTTCGGAACTCCCCACAGGCTCTCCGACCTGAGGGGGAAAGTGGTGCTGCTCTCTTTCTGGAGCGCCACCACCCAAGGAAGCACCATAATGAACGGCGAACTAAAACAGGTGTACGACACATTCGCCAAACGCGGACTCGAAATATATCAAATATCTCTCGACACCGACAAGTCGATATGGGTCGGCGCCGTCACCGCTCAAAAGCTGCCTTGGATCAGCGTCTGCGACTTTAAAGGGAGTGCCTCACCGGCAGTCGGCTCCTATAATGTCACCTCCATACCGTTTAACTATATCCTCACACAAAAAGGAGACATCGCCGGCAAAAACCTGTGGGGAGAAGAGTTGTGCGCCAAAATAGAAGAGCTGCTATAACCGTTCGATGAAATACTTTTTTGCCTCCGACGTACATTTAGGTCTCGACATACCCGGCCACGACAGCCGCTCACGCCAACAGCTCTTCTGCCGTTGGCTCGACATGGTCGCATCCGAGCTCGACACCTGCGGCGGAGCACTCTATCTCCTGGGCGACATATTCGATTTCTGGTTCGAATACCGCAGGGTGGCCCCCCAAGGCTTCATACGTACGCTCGGCAGACTCGCCGACATGTGCGACAGCGGACTCGACATTCATTTCTTCACAGGCAACCACGACACGTGGACTTTCGGTTACCTTGCCGACGAGACAGGCATGACGGTACATAAAAACCACCTCAACACCATCCTGTCGGGCCGCAACGTGATGATGGGACACGGCCACCGCCTCGACATCGACGGCATACCTGCCTCACAGCGCTTTCTGAACGCCATATTCAACAACCGCACGGCATACAACATATTCTCGCGACTGCTCCACCCCGATGCGGCAATGTTCTTCGGCCAGAGCTGGAGCCACTCCAACCGACGCTCCCGCTCCATCAGCCACACTTTCCGCGGAGAAAAAGAACACATCGTAAGATATGCCCGCAAAATAATCGACACCAACACCCAACCCCCGGAACTGTTCATATTCGGACACCTGCACACCCCTGTCATATACCCCCTTGGCGACAACCGCCAACTGACCATCCTCGGCCAATGGATTACCGACCCCGCCTATGCCGTACTCGACGACAACGGCATACGACTGGAACATTACCGTTAACCGACCCCCTCCACGACTCACGCTAACCTCGCCCCCGAATCCGCACCCTATGTGGCGACCTGCGGTCGGCCCACGCGGTCTGAGTGAAACGAACACCGCACAACAATTCCTCATCCCCGGCATTACGAAGTATGCCGTAAGCCTATTCCTTGTGGAGGGAACGAGTCTCGCACACTTTTCATATCCGGCACACGAAGTGTGGAGTAAACACAAATTCCTTGTCCCCGGGACGAGGCACGAGTCCCGAGCGGCCCGGAGCCTCCCCCATCGGAGGGCCGCAACCCCGCACAGTAATTATAAGACAGCGACTAAAGCAAAAACGTTAAGCCCATCACATCCCCGCCCTGCCCTCCGCAGGCCCCGTGCCGCTCTCCATCACGCCAAAAGCACCGTCACTTCACGAATCCGCCCCGGCAGGCTATCAGAAAGGTGTCCGTGACAACCAAAGAACCAAAGTATTAATATTTAGCGGACACAACGCACGCTATGACCATCATACTTAGTGCTGCCGGCATCCATCGTCAAATAATCATAAGCAAACGAAAGACAGTGCGCGCGGTAAGCACCAAACTCATCCGACGACCAACATAGGCCGCTCTCTCCAGTGCCGCACAACGTCCCGTCCGAATCATTATTGCGCCAACCGACAGCTGGAAACTCAACTGAATTAGAGCTATTTGTTTTTCGCCCGCATATTTCCGAGCCGACAGTTTTTGCCTCGTATGACTTTTGGACGACAGCATCTTCCATGAGATTTTACCCGCATTTTTGCACCGACTGTTTTTGTCTCCGCAGCTTTTTTACTCGTATGTTTCCGCGCCGGCAGGCTTCTGCACCGGCATGGCGGTCGAAGAGTGAGGCCGCAACGGGCCGCACCTCGCGGTGGGCAGAAAATCCCCCGCGGAGGCCCGTAACCCCGTTTGGTTATTATAGTGCGGTGACTTAAGCACGTTCACACCGCGCATCTCCTCCCCGCCTTGCCCCCGCAGGCTCAGCCCGAAGTTCCGTCACGCCAAAATCACGGCACCCCAACCAACCCAAGGGCCACCCGTCTCTTT
>CAMRVW010000182.1 GCA_947054185.1 uncultured Rikenellaceae bacterium
ACGCTCTTCTGCCTCACGCCCAAATCTCATCTCCCACTCTCCCGACCCCGAATCCTCGCCCACGAGGCTGATTTTGCCCCGCATGGCCTTTGCTTCCGCCAGGAATGCCGGGGGACAAGGCCGTAACGGGCTGTTCATTACCTCCCTGCCCTCCGCAGGCCCCGCGCCGCTCTCCGCCCCCACTCTCCTGAATCCGCGCCCATGAGGCAGACAACCATCACCGCACAACACCTCCATACGATATTCCTCTCCTTTTGCATAAGTCGGACGCATACATTATATTTGCGAAGCGGTCGAATCGTACAGGCACAGTAATTGCTCCCGTTTTCAACCGAAGAACAAACCAAAAAGCAAAACCGAGACACAAACCAAAACCACCACACGAACACGCGCATAAAACCAATCGTAACCGACAACAAGCCGACAAACAGGCCACAAGACAAACGATCAAAAACAACAACCACATAATCAACCCAATAACCAACGAACAGATAGCCGATGGAACAACATCATCATTACAACGGCCTTAGCCGGGAGGAGGTGACGGCAAGTCGTGCAAGTCACGGCGAGAATGTGCTCACACCGCCCAAGAAGGAGACGTTATGGTCGCAATTTATCGGTAAATTTACCGATCCCATCATAATAATATTGCTTGTTGCGCTTGCCTTATCGGTGGCCGTTGCGATATATCAATATACGGAGGGGCTTCACGGGAGCGATGTCTTCTTGGAGCCTGTGGGCATATTCGTCTCTGTGATACTGGCCACAATGGTTGGTTTTGCCTTCGAGGTGAGCGCCAACCGCAAGTTCGAGGTGCTCAACAAGGTCAACGACGACACCCCTGTGAATGTGATACGCCAGGGACGCATCATGCAGATTGTCAAGCGAGAAGTGGTTGTCGGCGACATTGTGGTGCTAAGCACCGGCGAAGAGGTGCCCGCCGACGGACGTCTGCTCGAGGCGGTGTCGCTTCAGATAAACGAGTCGACCCTCACGGGTGAGCCCATAGTCAACAAGAGCACCGACCCGTCGGAGTTCGACCCCGAGGCCACATACCCCACCGACCTTGTAATGCGAGGCACATCGGTTGTCGACGGTCACGGCGTAATAGAGGTGACTGCCGTGGGCGACAGCACCGAGTATGGCAAGGTATATGAGGGTTCGCAGATAGACAACAGCGTCGAGACACCCCTCAACAAGCAGCTCAAACGACTGGCCAAGATGATAACGAGGGGCAGCTATGCCGTGGCGTTACTCATAGTGGCGGGTCGCATGGCCGCCTATCTGCACGGCATGGACGGGTTTGACTGGCTCGACTTAGGCCGTCACATGCTCGACACCGTGATGATAGCCATCACCATAGTGGTTGTGGCCGTGCCCGAGGGGCTGCCCATGAGCGTGACCCTGTCGCTGGCTCTGAGCATGAAACGCATGTTGGTGGCCAACAACCTGGTGCGCAAGATGCATGCATGCGAGACCATGGGTGCCACCACCGTGATATGTACCGACAAGACAGGCACCCTCACCCAAAACAGGATGAGCGTATTCAAGGCCGACTTCTTCTGTCTTGGCGACCTCGGACCGTCAGGCGAGGCGGCGGCAATGATACAGGAGGGCATAGCCGTCAACTCCACCGCCTTCCTCGACATGTCAGACCCGTCCAAGACCACGGTATTGGGCAACCCCACCGAAGGCGCCCTGCTGTTGTGGCTGCACGACAACGGGGTCGACTATCTGCCCATACGGAGCACGACGGAGGTGATAGAGCAGCTCACATTCTCGACCGAGCGCAAGTACATGGCCACCATGGTACGTTCGCATGTCATGGCGGGTCAGAAGATTATATATGTCAAGGGGGCACCTGAGATAGTGATGTCGATGTGCGACAAGGTGCTCATGGCAGATGGTGCGTCCGTATCGCTCTCAGGACTCAGGGGAGAGATCGATGAGCGCCTGCTCGGCTATCAGAACAGGGCCATGCGTACGCTCGGCTTCGCCTATTGCGCTGTAAACGACGACGAAAGCCACATCAGGAATGGACGTCTGCACGATGTGTCGCTGACATTTCTCGGCATAACGGCCATATCGGATCCTGTGAGGAGCGACGTTCCGCAGGCCGTTTCCGACTGTCTCGGGGCGGGCATAGACATTAAGATAGTCACCGGCGACACCCCCGGCACGGCCAAGGAGATAGGACGGCAGATAGGATTGTGGGGGCCCGACGACACCGACTTCAACCACCTGACAGGGCCCGACTTTGCAGCCCTCTCAGACGACGAGCTGCTTGAGAGGGTGCTAAGCCTCAAGATAATGTCGCGGGCCCGTCCGATGGACAAGCAACGTCTGGTGCGACTGTTGCAACAGAAAGATCAGGTTGTGGCCGTGACAGGCGACGGCACCAACGACGCTCCCGCCCTCAAAGCCGCGCAGGTGGGCCTGTCGATGGGTGACGGCACCTCGGTGGCAAAGGAGGCCAGCGACATAACCATACTCGACAACTCGTTCGCCAGCATATCGCGCGCCGTGATGTGGGGGCGTTCGTTATACAAGAACATACGTCGCTTCATTCTCTTCCAGATGACCATCAACGTGGCCGCCTGTCTGATAGTGACCATAGGTGCCTTTTTGGGAACCGAGTCGCCGCTGACAGTCACCCAGATGTTGTGGGTAAACCTGATAATGGACACCTTTGCAGCATTAGCACTGGCCTCGCTGCCGCCCGACGGCAATGTGATGAAAGAGCGTCCGCGCAAGACCGGCGACTATATCATAAGCCGGGCCATGGCCAAAAACATCATAGGGGTGGGATTGGCTTTGGTGGTGGTGCTCTTCGGTTTGTTGCAATATTTCAAGCATGTCGACATAACGTCGCTCTCCGACTTCTCTTTCCGTCAGGCGGCGGCTTGTTACTTCGACTTCAGCCAACAGGCCGACGGGCTGTCTGCCTATGAGTTATCGCTGTTTTTCACCATATTCGTGATGTTGCAGTTCTGGAACATGTTCAACGCCAAGGCATTCGCAACGGGCACATCGGCCTTTGCCCATATTGCCGAAAGCAAGGGTTTCATGCTCATAGCGTTGGTTGTGCTCACAGGTCAATGGTTCATAGTCACATTCGGAGGCAGGATGTTCGGCGTCGTGCCCCTATCGCTCTCGGACTGGCTGATAATAACAGGCACAACCTCGGTGGTATTGTGGTTAGGTGAGATAATGCGGCTGTTCGTGCCAAGGCGATGATGATGTCTGCCGGGACGAGCGTTTTTGAGGAAACTGCCTCGTTTTTGTTTGCGGGAACTGCCTCCGGCGGCCCTTCCGGGGGAGGGGTCACGGACC
>CAMRVW010000183.1 GCA_947054185.1 uncultured Rikenellaceae bacterium
AGAATGGCCGTGTGATTCGTATGCCTTGCACTGCTTTTTGTAAACACCTGCTTAGCTTAAGATTCCCGTTTTGGAGTTTCCCGCTGTCGGTAACCGCAACACGGACGGTTCGTTGAACAACGCGGGTGCGAACGGGCGCTATTGGTCGTCAGTTACGTACACGTCTAATACTAACAACGCGTACAACCTGTGGTTCAATAGCAGTGATTTGAACGTGGACTGGAACAACAAGCAGAACGGTTATAGCGTGCGTTGTGTCCGCCAAGAATTTACGACCCTGATTTTTTATTTTTTAAAAGACGGTTTTGCCGTGCCGGGGTGTCTGGCGCGGCAATTTGTTTTTTGTGGGCCGACCTGCGGTCGGCCTCATGGGGTGCGGATTCGGGGTCATGTGCGTGATGAGCGAGATTTTGGCGTGACGGAGAGCGGTCTGGAGCCTGCGGAGGGCGCAAAGCGGGAGTGTAATGTGCGGTGTGAGCGGGCTTAATTCACTGCGATATATATTGCTGTGCGGGGTTGCGGCCCTCCGTTTGGGGGAGGCTCCGGGCCGCTCGGGCCTTGTTCCTCGGCCCGGCACAAGGAATAGGCTTACGGCGTCACTTCGTTATGCCGAGGCGCAAGGAATGTGTGCGGCCTCGTGCCTCGGCCGCCCTGCCGGCGCGGAAACCATGCGGCACGAAAGCCTTGTGATGCAAAAGTTTGTGTATTAAGCATTTCGGTGTAAAAACTTGACAATCTGAGTATGGCAGTTGCGGCCTCATACCTCGACGCCCTGCCGGCACACAATCATGCGACAAAAACATGCAAAAACCATACACCGAAAATCGTTCGCACAAAATATGCCGACACAACAATCCCCGAGCCATCGCACATAAAAAAGCAGTCGCATGGCTGTCAGGTGTCCTGCTAATGATTTTGCGTGAAAAGAGGATATTGCCTAATTGTTTCTCAAAATAATTACTATCTTTGTTGTTGAAGAAAGTCAAAAACTGTCGTCATGGACCAGGTTGAAATAAAAGAGATTGTCGATCTTATCAAACGCGAGGTCGTTCCTGCCATAGGATGTACCGAACCTATTGCCGTCGCCCTGTGTGCGGCACGTGCGTCGGAGCTTCTGGGATGTCCGCCGGAACGTATCGAGGCGGAATTGAGTGCCAATATACTCAAGAATGCCATGGGAGTCGGCATTCCGGGCACAGGCATGGTCGGCCTGCCTATAGCGATTGCCCTTGGTGTGCTGATAGGCAAGTCGGAATACGGGCTCGAGGTACTCAAAGATTGTACGGAAGAGGCGGTGGCGCGCGGACGTGTCATGACAGAGTCCGATGCCATAAAAATATCCCTCAAACATAATATCTCAGAAAAACTGTATATAGAGATCAAGGTGTATGCCGGCGAACATTCGGCAACAGCCATAATCGCCGCCAACCACACATGCTTTGTCTATTTAGAGCGCGACGGTCAGGTGTTGCTCGACAACCGCACCTCCTCGTCCGACAAAAAGGACGAATGCCATCGCACCAACCTCTCGTTGGCAAAGGTGTATGAGTTTGCCACCACCGCGCCTTTTGAACAGATCAAATTCATACTCGAGAGCGCCCGTCTCAATACGGCTGTGGCGGAACAGTCGTTGAAGGGCGACTTCGGCCACGGTCTTGGCAAGGCTTTGCGCAACAGTCTCGAGGTCGGAATCATGGGCGACAGCATCTTCATGCACATATTGTCATATACGTCGGCAGCCTGCGATGCCCGCATGGGAGGTACCATGATGCCCGTCATGAGCAATTCGGGGAGCGGTAATCAGGGTATCGCCGCCACTCTGCCTGTGGTCGTGTTTGCACGAGAACGCCAAAAGAGTGAAGAAGAGCTTGTAAGGGCACTTATACTCAGTCATTTGACAGCCATATACATAAAGCAAAGTCTTGGCAGGCTCTCTGCATTGTGCGGATGCGTGGTCGCTGCCACTGGGTCGAGTTGCGGGATAACACTGCTTATGGGCGGCGGTTATGAGCATATTACTTTCGCCGTCAAAAACATGATTGCGAATCTGACCGGCATGATTTGCGACGGCGCCAAACCGAGCTGTGCCATGAAGCTGAGCAGCGGCGTGTCAACCGCCATAATGTCTGCAATGCTCGCAATGGAAGGGAAATACGTGTCGTCGGTCGAGGGCATTATAGATGATGATGTCGACACGTGCATCAAAAACCTTACGATAATAGGCACCAAAGGTATGGAGACCACCGATAGTCTTGTGCTCGACATAATGACAAGCAAATAATTGTGATTTTGTGTGTCTTATACATCCGAATGGGTTGGAGCCTGTTCGGATTTTTTGTCCAAACACTTTCCATTCCCGCGTTTGCTCGTCTTCTCGGGTAAGAATCAAATAAATCAAAGAACCAAAGAATTAATCATTGGCGGACACAACGCACGCTAAAACCGTTATATCGCCCCGGAGCAATCACGTCCAAAGTGCTGCTATGGAATCCTAACCTGTACGCGCTGTCAGAACCGCTCGCAACAGACGACCAATAGTTTCCGCCTATGCCCGAATTGTCCAACGTGGCGTTGATACGAAAGTTACCGACAGCGGGAAACTCTCTTTCCGCATGGCTTTTGCCCCCGACGGTTTTTGATCCCTGATGGCTTTTGCGCTGACAGGGTTTTGCTCCGCATGGCCTTTACCCCGCATGGCTTCCGCACCGGCAGGGCGGCTGGAGCATGAAGCCGCAACTGGCCGCGCCTCGCGGTGGGCAGAAAATCCCACAACGGAGGCCCGTGCCCCGCAGAGCAATATTATAACCGCAGTGACTAAATCCCGTTCACCCCGCCCATTACCCTCACTCCTTGGCCCCCGGGCTCGGCCCGAAGCTCGTTCACGCCAAAGGCACATACCGGCCAACCCAAGGTGCGCCCGCCTGTTTCACAATCGACCCACCTATGGCATTGTGTCCCCATAACTTTTTACCAGCAGCTTTTTGCACCGGCAGGGCAGCCGAGGCACGAGACCTGGGCGGGCCGCACCTCCCCCCAGGAGGCCCGTAACCCCGTTTGGCTATTATAGTTAAGTGACTTAAGCACAAAACTGCCGCGCATCACCTCCCCGCCTTGCCTCCCAGGCTCGGCCCGAAGCTCCTCCACGCCAAAGTCATGGCACCCCAACCAATCCAAGGTGCCGCCCGTCTTTGCCACCCACCACGCCCGAACCTCACCACGCCCTCGACCTCCACGCCGATGCGGCCGACCTGCGGTCGGCCCACCATTCCCGGCAGGCGCGGTCTGAGTGAAACGAA
>CAMRVW010000184.1 GCA_947054185.1 uncultured Rikenellaceae bacterium
ATAAATGTGTTTCGACATGCGTTTCACACCTTTTATATCATATTTTCGTTTCAGAGCCTGAGATTGAATGTCTGAAGGATATCAAACATGGACCATTACCCTCGCGGAAAGGGTGTGAAGACAGGGCGGTAAATCATAAACAAAGCAATTCAGACAAACAACGTGGAAGCGGGCCGCCATCTGATAGATAATTGCACCCGCAGTAACGGGGGAGGATGGAGTTCGTCAGACTATGGTTATATCACCTTGACACTAAAAACATATAGTTCCAAGAAGTTGGAGTTTACTGCTGTCGGTAACCGCAACTATTCGTCAGGTGCGTTGACATACGCGGGCACACGCGGCGACTATTGGTCATCTGTTACAGCCAGTTCTATCAGCACGTACGGGATCCACTTCGATAGCGGAAATTTGAAAGCGAGCCACTATGACAAGCAGCACGGTCGGAGCGTACGTTGTGTCCGCCAATGATTAATTCTTTGGGTGTCACAGACACCTTTTTGATAGTTTACCGCGTGCTTTTGGCGCGAGGAAGAGCGGAACGGAGCCTGCGGAGGGCGAGGCGGTGAGGTGATAGGAGGCGGGAGATGCTTGGTTCACTGACCTATATATTGCTCTGCGGTGTGTGGCCCTCCGTTGGGGGAATTTCCTGCCCACCGCGAGGTGCGGGCCGCTCGGGCTATCGTGCCTCAGCCCGTTCACAAGGAATTTTGCTTACGGCATACTTCGTTATGCCGAGGATAAGGAAGAGTGTGCGGGTTTTGTCTCACTCAGACCGCCCTGTCGGAACTAAAGGGCCGAATATTGCGAGCACGTCCATTTATGTTTGGGTGGCACTGCCCCACTTGTATTCATTTGCCGCTCTGTCTTCCGCATCCCTTTCCGCTCAGCGGTCATGCCCCTGTTTTGACATACTTTAGGCATTCAGCCCAAGGGCAGAAAAACGACTATCTAATAAAGATTCGCACGTCCCAAGACTGCGTAATCTTTATCAGATAGTCGTACTTTTACCTTAGTTGTTCCTCAATATCTCAAAACGGGGTCCGTGACCCCTCCCCCGGAAGGGCCGCCGGAGGCAGTGTCAGCAAAATTACGGCAGTGCCGTCAAAATAATTGCAGTGCCTGCCAAAACGGCAATCTCCGCAGGTTAATGTTTGTCTTTGTATTTTTCAAGTTGTTTTTTGATGGCGTCTATGGCCAGGTCGACAGACTCTTCAAATGATTTGGTCTGTCTTTCGGCCACTAACGACTCACCCGGCACCTCAAGCTCTATGAGGGCTATTTTGTTACCGTGTTCGTTATCTTTATCGATTCTCAGGGTTACTATTGCCGAGGTTATTTTGTCGCTGAAACGTTCGACTTTGTTTACTTTGGCTTCGATGAAATCCAACAATTTTTTGTCGGCATCGAACTTTACAGACTGAATTTTAACGTTCATGACTCTCTATTTTACAGTTAATATATGTTCCCGCAAAAGGCAGGCAAATTATAGTCATGGCAATAATCGGGCCATTCCGATTTTCTCAAAAGCCAATCATGATACCGTCGTTACAAAGCCCCGGACCATTCCCCTTTCCCGTTTCGTTCACTTGCCACGGTTACGCGGATGGGCCGAGCGGTATGCCTTTATCAGCTCGTCGACGGTGGAGTGTGTGTATATCTGGGTGGTCGAAAGATCGGCGTGCCCCAAAAGCTCTTTCACCGTCTCGATACCGGCCCCCTCCGACAGCAGATGAGTTGCGAAAGTATGACGCAAAACATGCGGACTTCGCTTGCCCTCGACACCCATCAGAGTGAGCACCTGACGCACCGTACGATATACTTCCGTGCGACTGACCGGCTCTCCTTTGTTTGATAAAATTAAGAATTTATTATCTGATTTGCAAATTTCCGAACGTAATTCCATATAATTTGCAATTCTTTGTAATAAAATCGGCACCAAAGGCACTATACGCTGCTTATTGCCCTTGCCTGTCACCTTTATTGCGGCCTCTTCAACAGATATGTCGCTTGTGCATATGCCGACAAGTTCGGCCAATCGTAACCCGCATCCGTAAAAAAGCAACACTATAAGCGATCTTTTCTCGGTGACAAAGTCGTCTGACGGCTCCAATAGGTCGACAAGGCGCGACATGCGGCTCTTCTCGACAAACGAGGGCAGACGAGAGGGTTTACGCAACGCCCCTATCTTAGAGGCGGGATTTTTGGTTATCACGCCCCGTCGCAACATATAACGAAAAAAGGCTTTGAGCGACGATATCTTACGGTTGACCGTCGTGGCCTTGTCGCCCGAGGCGGTCAGTGACATAATCCAACTGCGTATGTCGGCGTGGGTGACCTGCGAGGGGTCGAAGCCTCCCTCATCCACACCGTAATATAAAAGAAACTGACGAAGATCGTCGCCATAGGCTCTCTTCGTCAGTTTTGAATAACGCTTTTCAGACTCTATGTATCTGAGAAAATCTTCTATCACAGTATCCAAGCGTCGATATGTTACTCTTCGTTTCTCTGAAGCTGATTTACATAGATAGCGCGGAGTTTCTGTTTACGCTTCTCCACAGAGGGTTTGGTGAACTGCTGACGCGCACGAAGCTCTTTGAGCACACCTGTCTTCTCGAATTTTCTCTTAAACTTCTTGAGGGCCTTCTCTATGTTTTCGCCCTCTTTGATCGGCATGATAATCATTTCTTTATCTTTTTAATTTATTTAAAAACTTATTGAAAGAAGCCTTGACGGCTCCCGACGGAAACATACGCATCCGTCTCTCTTATTTTGATTGCAACTATCAGTCTATTAAGCTAATAAAGACAAACCCCCTTTCAGATCGTTTAGGTTTAACACCGCAAAGATAATAACTTTTTTTTGTTTTTCAGCCTTTTAATGCAAAATGCACCCGCCAGACGCACATGCCGCATCACTGATATAAGAATGTACGCGCTCTCTTATAGGAAGCTTTTACATCACAGACTTTCTTGGCAACAGTATTTTGCCCCAAGGTTTTGACACACGGTTTTTGTCGGCATTTTTTGGCCCGAAGCTTTTTATCCGCAAGCTTTTTGTGCCGGCAGGGCGGCCGAAGTATGAGGCCGCAACGGACCGAGCCTCCCCCAACGGAGGCCCGTAACCCCGCTTGGTTATTAATAGTGCAGTGACTAAAGCACCCCGCCGCCCATGCCCCTCACGCCTTGGCCTCCCAGGCTCGGCCCGAAGCTCCTCCACGCCAAAGGCACAGCACCCCAACCAATCCAAAGTGTCGCCCGTCTTTTTCACCCACCAGGCCAGACCTTCA
>CAMRVW010000185.1 GCA_947054185.1 uncultured Rikenellaceae bacterium
AAAGGTGTAAGACCCGAGTCGAAACACCTTTATCTGATTTTACGTACTTCCCTCTCAGTTTGTCCTCAAAAATATCAAAACGGGGTCTGTGACCCCTCCCCCGGAAGGGCCGCCGGAGGCAGTACCGGCAAATAAACGACAGTTTCCGCAATATAACAGTCACAGGTTACTCCTTTATGAATCCCTGTTTGCGGAGGGTGTCCATATATTTTTTCGTGAATGTGACGTTGCCTTTTTGGGGATAGCGCTTGGTTGTGAATATCTCGGCGAGGTTACGGGTATTGTTCTGTTCGACCAGCTGTTTCACGTAATCGAGCGACTCTTTCTCAGACCATAAGTCGAGTATCTGTTGATCGGTGTAATCATGATAAACGTTACGATGCACGACAGCCTCGATGGGCAGACGCTCGACAAGGGGCGGATTCTCGGCAGGATGACCTATGACAACGGATGTCACGGGTATGACACCCTCGGGGAGCGACAAGAGGGTGCATATCTCCTCGGCATTGTAAAGGGTGGTGCCGAGAATGCAGGCTCCCAAACCCAGATGCTCAGCCTCCAGTATCATGTTTTGTGCGGCGAGCATGGCATCTATGGTGCCGTTCACATACCATAGCATATTATGATAAGAGGGAGTGGCGCCCGATGCCTGACACCAGCGCGAGAACCTATGCACATCGCAACATACGGTCACCGCCACCGGCGCACCCATGGAAGCTATCTGCCCGAAGTGGAGGGGCGAGAGCTTGTCGAGCATATCTTTGTCGGTGGTAACGACGAAAGAATATAACTGCATGCCGCCAACGGTGGATGCGCGTACGGCAGCCGCAACTATCGTCTCCAAAATGTTGTCGTCAACTGGTTCGCCGGTGTAACGTCTTATGGAACGGTGTTCAAACAGTGTTTTCATGATTAAAGCGTTTTGTTTCGACAAATTTAATCATTATCGGCGAAACAATGACCGGACAAACTATGAAACAATCATATAGTTATCGCACAAACAACTGACAACCAAAGACTATGCGCCGGTGACACAAATATGTCCCCGGCAACCTGCATACCTTTGGCAAACCCTCGCACCACAACGTGTTTCACATATCGCACCGACAACACAAGCTGCCTGATGCGATAATTTTCATTCGCATTTTGCACAGTTGAAAAAATTCATTATACTTGCTGCGATATTATCCGCAAACGTCACGGACATAGAATAATAAGAGACCTAACAGAACAAAAAGACGCAATGAAAAGCAACAAAGATTTCCGAGAAAAATATCGTTCCTCGGATGATTTGCTGAAGAAGCCCACAAGGCTCGAACCCAACAGAAAGAGCGGTAAAGAACGCATCATAATCGATGACGACGACTATGAAGAAGAGTTGTATCCGCCCAAACGGGAGTCGATACTCGATTATTTCGACAACGACGATGAGGAATAACAACATAGCGGTCTAAAACCGAGATAGCTAATAGTATTTGCCAATGGAACGACTTGCAATGGTCTCAGGTGTGGCCACACGATATTACGCCGGTAAAAATATCGGTTCTGGGCCTGTGGCGCTATTGATACACGGTTACATGGAGTCGATAGAGTCGTGGGGCGAGATGATATCCCTGTTAGAGCCGCACATGGGCATACTGGCTTTCGACCTGCCGGGACACGGCATATCGGAGACACCCTCCGGCGAGTGCTCGATGGATTATCTTGCCGACTTGGCCTGTGCCCTGCTCGATAAGGAGGGCGTGGGAAAGGCTGCCGTGGTGGGTCACTCCATGGGCGGATATGTGGCGTCGTCGTTTGCAGTGCGTCACCCCGACCGATGTTCGGCGCTCGTATTGCTTAACAGTTCGCCGTTGGCCGACACCCCCGAACGTACCAACGCAAGGATGCGCGAGATAAAGATTATCGAAAGCGGACGCAAGGAGCTGCTGACGTCGACCAACCCCTCACGCAGTTTCGCTCCCGAGAACGTCAAACGCCTTGCAGAGGTGATAGACAGCCTCACCGAGCAGGCCATGATGACCGACGACGAGGGCATACTGGCCTCCCTCTGCGGCATGATGAAACGACATGACTATTCGGCCGAATTACGTAAGTTGACCATACCTCAGGCTGCGATATTCGGCACCTGCGACATATTCATCCCGGAAGATGCCAGAAACACCATTATGGCCGCCACTCCGCAGATGAAACATCTCATCTTGAGCGGCACAGGCCACCAGTCGGCCAGAGAGGCACCTGAGGAGGTGGCGCAGTTTATCATCGATCTGATACAGAACGGATAACATAGGCCTCCGCAGGTGCGGGGGCTTTCATTTAGGATTTTTCATGTCGGCATTTACGTGCTTGAACGGCTCTATATCCGAAAAACCGGCTTTTCTCTCCGACATGGCTTTCATTCTGACAAGCTGTTAAAAAAGGAGCCGTGCCTTCCTCGGGTAAGAATTAAATAAATCAAAGAACCAAATAATTAATCATTGGCGGACACAACGCCCACTCTCACCATGTCGCCTATCGCTGTTATCATTTACGCCCAAACTGCTGCTGTTTAGGTACAGTCGGTGCGCGATGTTAGAACTGCTAATAACCGACGACCAATAATTGCCGTACTCTCCCGCAGAGTTCAACGCGCCGGAAATACCAGGACGGCAACCGACAGCGGGAAACCCCAAGTGAATCAGACCGGATGGTTTTTTGGCCCGCAGCGGTCTGAGGAACGAAACCGCACACTGATCCTTGTGAACGGGACGAGGTTACGAGTCCCGAGCGGCCCGGAGCCGCCCCCAGGAGGCCCGTAACCCCGTTTGGCTATTATAGTCCGGTGACTAAAGTACACTCTCGCCGCGCATTACCTCCACACCTTGCCTCCCAGGCTCGGCCCGAAGCTCCTCCACGCCAAAGGCACCAGTCCAACCAATCCAAGGTGCCGCCCGTCTGTTTCACTCATCACGCCCGAGCCTCATCACGCCCTCGACCTCCACGCCGATGCGGCCGACCGCAGGTCGGCCCACACAGCGGTCTGAGTGAAACGAAAACCGCACACTGTTCCTTATCCCGGCATTACGAAGTATGCCGTAAGCCTGTTCCTTGTGACGGGCTAAGGAACGATAGCCCGAGCGGCCCGCACCTCGCGGTGGGCAGGAAATTCCCCCAACGGAGGGCCGCACACCGCAGAGCAATATATATCGCAGTGACTAAAGCACATCACCACCACTCATCTTTTCCACGC
>CAMRVW010000186.1 GCA_947054185.1 uncultured Rikenellaceae bacterium
GGGATAGCCGTCAACCCCGAATCGCGCGAGATATTGATTGCCGACGCCGGCGATTACCTCACTCCCGGCACCCTGAGATGTTATTCTTCCGAAGGCATATATAAGTGGAGCGTCACCACCGGCGACATACCCTCGTGCATCGCATTTTTCTGAAAAAAACATTTTCCCGAAAAGCAGCATTTTTTCTGAAATCATCTTTTAACAAGAAACAGCATTTTCCTGAGAGCTGTCCTTATGAGAAGTCGCATTTCCCTCAGAAGTGTTTCCCGAGAACTATTTTCCTGAGAGCCGCTTCCCCCGAAAAGTTGTATTTTCCTGAAAATTGCTTTTCTGAAAGTTATTTTTACTCAGAAACCTGCTTTTCCGAAAAGCAATCTTTTCCAAGAGACCGACTTTTTCCGACAAGCCTAAATCATAGATGTCACGGTACTGAAACCACCCGCCGCTCCCGCATAAAAGCCATGCAACAAAAAAACTCCGCCGAAGCCATCGATCCCCGGCGGAGTTTACTTTAATTTACGACCGCACTATTTCTTCTTAGCCTTGGTAAGCTCTTCGAGCTTGTCTGTGAGGGCTTTGCCCCTGAGGTTTTTGGCTATGATGGTGCCGTCTTTGGCAATGAGGAAGTTAGAGGGTATCGAGCCGACGCCATACATGACGGCGGGAGCGCACTGCCAGAACTTGAGGTCGCTTACGTTGGTCCAGGTGAGCTTGTCTTTCACTATGGCCTCTTTCCACTGCCGGGCGCCGTCGGGACGGTCTAAAGAGACACCGTAAACGGTGAATCCGCGGTTTTTATACTTATTGTAAGCAGCCACCACATGAGGATTTTCGTTGCGGCAGGGTGAGCACCACGAAGCCCAGAAGTCGAGCAACACATAGTTGTTCTTAGCCACCACATCAGAGAGCTTGACCATGTTGCCTGCGGTGTCGGGCAACTCTATCTCCATGAATTTATTGCCGACATCAGAACGTTTGAGCGCTGCGATATTCTTGCACAACGTTTTGATATATACGGTATTTTGCATTTCGGGAGTAAGTTCTGAGACCATCTTCTCCTGCTCCTGCCACGGCAGACGGTAAGAGAGATGACGGAAGAGCACGTATGCCGCCGCAACAGAGCCGGGATTGTTACGCACGAAGAGCACGGCCGAGTCGAGCGAGTGGCTCACAGGCAGATAGCTCTCGTTGAACAAGTCGTTGGTTGCAGAGCCTTTGACCATGATGTGCTTGCGGTCGGCAATGTCGCCCGTTATCACTATGGGGCTGTTTTCAAGGAAGAACTGACCGAGCGACACATTACCCTCGGCAATATTTACCGAAGCGAGCATGGGCACATCAAGCGTTCCCTCAAACACGAACTTGCCGTCTTCGACCTCTGTCGAGTCTATCACACGTGGCAACTTACCATCATAGACATTAAGATAGAGCTTGCCTTCCACTCCGTCCACCATGCCCTCGATGGTGTAACCGGCCTTCTCCGATTTGCAGGCTGTCAGTGCCACGAAAGAGACAGCCAAGGCGATGAAAATCTGTTTCATTGTCGTTCAATTGGTTTTGGTTGACAAAAACCGGGAAACGGCCCGGCCTTTATTTTTTTCGGGGACAAAGATACGAATAAGCGAGGGCAAAAGCAAACGAGAGTTTGATTCTGCCGAGCATGAGTATCTTAAAACCGACAGGTTAAAGATACGAATAAGACGAACATAAAAGAAAACATTGTTTGATTTTATTGAGGCGAAGTATCTAAGGCGACAGCCAACGATACGAATAAGACGAGAGGCCAGCAAATTTTATTTGGTTGTCCGAGGCGGGTCGGATGTCGGGACGGGCGTAAAAAGTGATTTTAACAGGAAAGAGTGTGTGTTTCTTTTTTTTATGATCGTGATTCGGGGGCGTGGCAATGTGACTTTGGCAGGACGGAGAGCGTCACGGAGCCTGCGGAGGGCAAAGCGTGAAAAAGATAGGCATATGAGTGGGATTGAGTCTCTGTGGGATATATTGCTCTGCGGAGTGCGGGCCTCCGTGTGGGGAGGGGATTAGGGGGCGTGGTAATGTGACTTTGGTGTGAAGGAGAGCGGGACGGAGCCTGCGGAGGGCAAAGCGGGGAGGTAATGGGCGGGGCGAGCGAACCTAAATCACTGCACTATATATTGCTCTGCGGGGTGCGGCCCTCCGTTTGGGGAGGCTCCGGGCCGCTCGGGCTTTCGTTCCTCAGCCCGGCACAAGGAACAGGCTTACGGCATACTTCGTAATGCCGTTCACAAGGAATTTGTGTGCGGTGTTCGTTTCACTCAGACCGCGGTGTGGGCCGACCTGCGGTCGGCCGCATCGGCGTGGAGGTCGGAGGAGTGATGAAGTTCGGGCGTGGTGTGTAAAACAGACGGGGGCACCTTGGATTGGTTGGAGTGCCGTGACTTTGGCAAGGAGGAGCTTCGGGCCGAGCCTGGGAGGCAAGGTGCGAAGGTCTTGGGCGGCGGGAGTGGGATTGAGTCACTGCTTATAATTACTTGGCGGGGTTACGGGCCTCCTTGGGGGAGGGTCGGCCCGTTGCGGCTTCGTGGCTCGGCCGCCCTGCCGGAACGAAAAGCTGCTGGCAAAAAGTTATGGGAACACAATGTCATAAGTGGGTCGGTTGTGAAACAGGCGGGCGCATCTTGGGTTGCCGGCATGTGCTTTTAGCCTATCGGAGCCACGGGCCGAGCCTGGAGGCAAGGAGTGAGGGTAATGGGCGGGGTGAACGGGATTTAGTCACTGCGGTATAATATTGCTCTGCGGGGCACGGGCCTCCGTGGGGGATTTTCTGACCGCCGCGAGGTGCAGCCCGTTGCGGCTTCATTCTTCAGCCGCCCTGCCGGCGTGAAAGCCTTGCGTGGCAAAAACTGTCGGGACAATAAATACGGACAAAAACCTTGTGACAAGATATTGTCGGAACCCAAAGTCATGCCGGCACGGAAGCATACGGGCGGGAACAAATTACTCTGATTCAGTTGAGCTTACCACTGTCGGTTACCGCCACCGCTCGGACGGTTCGTTGAACTTCGCGGGTCAGCACGGCGAATATTGGTCGTCAGTCACGTATGATTCTGACAGCGCATACGAGCTGTACTTCAATGGCAGTGGTGTGAGTCCGCAAAACAACAACGGTAAGCGGTACGGTTTTAGCGTGCGTTGTGTCCGCCAATGATTAATTCTTTGGGTGTCACGGACAC
>CAMRVW010000187.1 GCA_947054185.1 uncultured Rikenellaceae bacterium
GGGTCCGTGACCCCTCCCCCGGAAGGGCCGCCGGAGGCAGTGTCAGCAAAATAAACGGCAGCTCCCGCAAAACAAAACAGCCGTGCAAGCAAAATAAACGGCAATCCCCGCAACATGCCCGGGCTGTCAATATCTGCTTTCGCCGAAAACATTGGTAAATACGATGCACTCAATATTGCGCCTATCCCTCAATGATACGACGCATGCGGTGTTAAGGAAGTTTACCGACAAACCCACGGGCTCCTTACCGAATGTGGCCACCTCTTTGAGCACCACACCTGCCGATGTCGCCACCACCACCCTGCCCTTGCCCGGCCTTGCAATGTAAATGTTACCATACCTGTCGCAGGCCACATCACCCATGCCGTGATCGTGAAAACGCAATAATACACGCTCATTATCCAATCGCCCGCTTGCCATGATATCGAACAACAACAAACGAATCTGCTTGTTGTCACTCACATACATACGTTTGCCATCAGGACTCACCTCCAGGCCGACAATCTGTCCCACCCCTTCGGCCACCCGCTCCGATAAGCCATCCGCGCCTAACCTGACAATGGAGCCATCCACCCCTCCGACATATATGTCACCGGTAATATTCCTTACCAGACAACACGGCTCAGCGGGCACATGCCCCACGACAACCACTCCCTCTTTTGTCAAACCTAAAATATCGCAGCCATCTGTGGCCACCAACATGCCGCCGTTACCATCGGCACACATACCACGCACCGCGGCGCTGTCAGGCATCGTGGCGAACAACGAATGCTTACCCTTGAAATTGACACGTCCCAAGGCACACTCCGAACCATACCCCGACACAAAGACATTGTTACGCTTATCGGCCCACACCCAAGTGTTGCCCTCCCCCAAAGTGTTCTCCTCCAATATGTCGAACGTATCCTGCCCGTTGGAAGCAAGCGCCATAAACATGGCAACCAACGTTATTATCGCTTTTCTCATAACATTTGTTTTTACCGATGTCAAAGTTAATACTTTCCCCCGACAGGCCAAAAACACAGACCCCCAAACCTTGCCGTCCAATACCGCGAACAAACCGTGAATCAAAACATCCCAATCACCGACACCTCCATTTTTTCATAAAAACACACGGATAACAATCATTTCGTTTGTTATTGTGCCGATTTTTATTTTAATTTGCAAAGGAAAAACCAATTTTACAACCGATGAAAAAATTATTGTTATCAATGCTTTGCCTGCTTGGAACCGGCGGGCTCTGGGCTCAGAGCGGGCTAAGCCGCAAACAGGCCGACGAGGCCGCCGAACGTTTGCTCAAGGAACGCGAAGAGAAAATAAAGGCCGACTATGGCCACGAATGGAAAGAGGGTGTGCTCACCAACGGCGACTATAAGATGAAGTTCATCTATAAGGTGTTCGGCGACAAACCTGCAGAGGGCCGCTCTTTATACATATCCATGCACGGCGGCGGCGGCGCACCTGCCGCACTCAACGACCAACAGTGGGAAAACCAAAAGAGACTCTATACCCCCAAAGAGGGTGTCTATTTCGTACCTCGGTCATCCACAGACACATGGAACATGTGGCACCAATTCTATATGGACGGCTTCATCGACAAAATAGTGCTTCTTTCAGGCATCTTCGAAGATGTCAACCCCAACAAAATATATGTCATGGGCTATTCTGCCGGCGGCGACGGCACCTTCCAGCTTGCCCCGCGTCTTGCCGACCACTGGGCAGCGGCAGCCATGATGGCCGGCCACCCCAACAACGCCAAGATAGAGTGCCTGCGCAACCTGCCGTTCTCCATATACATGGGCGGCAAAGACGCTGCATACAACCGCAACGGACTGGCCCGCGAATGGATAGCCCGCCTCGACTCACTGCACCGGGCAGAGGGCGGCTTCATCTCCGACTCACACATCTTCGAAGAGTGCGGTCACTGGATGAACCGCCGGGACACCATCGCCATGGAGTGGATGAGCCGTTTCAAACGCAATCCCTATCCTCAAAAGGTGTCATGGGTTCAGGACGACGTGTCGAGAGACAGCTTCTATTGGCTCTATGCAGGCGACACAGGTAAAAACGAAGACACCAAAGTGGTTGCCGAATATGACCCCGACACAAACACTGTCAATGTCATAGAGACCAACTCACCCTCTGTTGTCATAGGCCTTAACGACCACATGGTCAACCTCGACAAACCCGTCACAATACAACTCAACGGCAAAACCATATACAAGAAACGCCTGCCGCGCACCCTCCGCTCCATCAAAGCGGACGTTGATGCCGGTCGCGACGCCGACCTTATCTTCCCTGCCAAGTTCAAAATCATCAACGGCATTGTCAACGTGCTATAATGAAAAGCATAAGACGAATGGGCGGCAAGCATTGTTCTTGCCGCCTTTTTTATAAAGACACCCCTCCAAAACAGATACGACGCTGCCAACAGGCCCCGGCAAATACGATATCCCCATTCATAACAGAAAATTACATTCACCAAAAGCAAGATTATCAACACATTGCCAACAGGCTCTGACAAATACACATAATCTTTGCCGCTTTTATTACGAAAAACTCAACCACTCGAAAATAACAAAAAAGGACGCTTAGGGCGTCCTTTTTTACCATGAGCCACTCACGAGGCTCGAACTCGCGACCTACGCGTTACGAATGCGTTGCTCTACCGACTGAGCTAAAGTGGCATTTTAACGGCACAAAATTAATAATTTAAAACTTAATTACAAATATATTAAGGCATTTTTTTCACTTTTGCAGTCTCAACAAGCAAGTGCAAAATTTAAGCCGATAAACCAAAGAATATCTGTTCCGGCTGCAAAAACCCAATTATCGTCCGGGCCTTGTGCAGTCTCAACATGCCGGTGCAAAATTAAGCCGATAAATCAAAGAATATCTGCTTTGGCGAACAAAAATCCGACTCACATCCCGCCGGTTGATTTTTCGTTGAGCCACACAAAAGAGCCCTCAAAAAGGGAGTGCCTTACATCTTCTTCACAGTGCCGAATGTCTTATGCGTCACTTTAATTATCTCAGGGTCATCCTTATAATATATGCGTCCTCTGGTTGCAGCCTTGGCCTCGAGCCTTATCTTGGCGTTTACATGGCACTCTGCCGTCGTGTGAGCCTGCACGTTGACGTTGTCGCACTCCATCTCAAGAGAGTTGATCTTGGCGCCGGCCATCGCCTTGACGTTAAGATACTCGGTGCTC
>CAMRVW010000188.1 GCA_947054185.1 uncultured Rikenellaceae bacterium
AGGTGAACTTGATATAGCCATAATCGGAGCTGCTCCACCCGCCGCCTCGACTGACAGGGTGTCACGGACACCTTTTTGATGGTCTGCCGTCACGTAAAGTTGCTGAGACGTAAGCTTCCTGTTTTTCCGCCCTGCCTTTATTGTCTGCCGCCCCGCCTCCGCACCCTTTCCGCAATGGTCATGGCCCCTGTTTGAATATCATTCAGACACAAAATTCAAGGGCCGAAAACAGATATGTCATAAATGTGTAAGACGAATGTCGAAACACATTTATGACATATCTGTACTTTATCCTTAGTTTGTCCTCAATATCTCAAAACGGGGTCCGTGACCCCTCCCCCGGAAGGGCCGCCGGAGGCAGTTCCCGCAAAACAATAAGAAACAGTGTCAGCAAACCATAAACGGCAATGCCCGCAAAACCTCTTTCGTCGAACTGTTTACACCAGTCGTCTTACGAGCTCCTCTTTGTCGCCATAGAGGAAGTCGATGACGGGTATCTCTATCATGGTGTATGCGCCGGGTTGTTGCTTCATTGCTGCGCGCGCCGTCGATACGAGTATCTGGCCTGTCAGGGCGGGGTTGTTGATGTGCATGTTGAACTCGAACCGTTGACCTTGCGTCTTGCCTGAAACGCCTTTGCGTACAAGGTTTACGCCGTGTCCCATGTCGAGCAGATCGTCCACCGACGGCACTTGGTTCACATAGGTCTCGTCGTGTACGAAATAGGGGTCGGCCTTTATCTTGGCAGCCACTTCGTCGAGGGCGTATCCCTCTTTGAGCTCGACGTACACCATGCGACGGTGTATCGACGTGCCTGTGGGTATCGTCATAGAAAGAGCAGCCTTTACGCCCTCTGTCGCCTTTACTGCCACGGTGTGACCCATGCTCATGCCGGGGCCGAAGTTGGTGTATGTCAATCCCTTGGGTGCACAAGCCTCTAAGAGCGCACGTACTATGGAGTCGCTGCCCGGGTCCCAACCGGCAGAAATTACGGCCACCGTGCCATGCTCTTTGGCCACTTTGTCTAAACGCGCACGTGTGTCGACAATGTCGGTGTGTATGTCGAAACTGTCCACAGTGTTGATGCCGCGAGCCATTATCTCTGTGGCGTAACGCTCGCAACTGCGTGATGGTGTGCACAATATGGCTATGTCAACCTCTTTTAACTCATCTATCTGCCCCGCAACCTTATAGGGTTTCAACTCGTGGGGAATATCGGTCGGGTCACGGCGCACTATGCCCGCAATCTCAAAGTCGGGTGCACTCTCAAGCGCATCTAAAACATAACGGCCGATGTTGCCGTAACCGATAACGGCTGCTCTTATTTTTCTCATTTCCATTGCTATTTGGAGGTTATTTTATTATCTGCCGCAAAGGTAATAATTGATTCTGAAAATCGATACGATATCAAATAAAATTTTTGTTAAAAATAAAACACTGTAAACATTTATTTAACGCATTTGTTTGGCATAATTATATTTTTTCATAAAAGAGAGGAGGCGTTAAATAATACATATATTTTTTATCGGTTGATCTTTCTGCTCATCCAACGGTTGATCGCGATAGGTTATCTTAGAGAAGTCGATGGTTTTCAGGTCGATGCGTCTTATAGAGCAGTCGTACATAGTGCGGAAGTACAAGATGCGGTTTTGTATGTCGGTGGCAGAGGTCCATTGTGTCGCGCTCGGTATGTCGGCCGGTTGTTCTCCCTTGGGTGATTCGATGCCTATAGGTATGTCGAAGTTGTTGAGTATCTGAAAGCACTGCATGACACTCTGCACGGCCTTGTCTTGTTGTGGTGCGCTTGCCTGATAGAAAGCGGCGCGTATGAAACGAGAGGGTGGTGTCATGTCGCCGGGCAGACCTAAAAAGCCGCTCCCGGCACCGAACGAGGCAAGCTCTATGCCGTTCAGCTCTTGTGGGGGAGAGGTGCCCGGAAGCAGGTTGACGTAATTGTTGAGGTTTGTAAGGTGCCACTCGAAGCCAGGGGAGTTGGTCAACACACCCGCACTGTTTTCGTAAAATATAGGCACACCGTCTATCACCTCTAACACTACCTGTCTGCCCGAAGCGTCGGCAAACCGCCAGTGCACTGTGGAGGCGCTGGGTATGAAGTTGATTATACGCACCTTTCCCACCGCCTCTTCAACCTCGTCCACGGTGGCGCAGCGGCCTAACAGCCACGACACCACCTGAAGATCGGCGATGCTCTTGCTTTTGTCTTTAGCCTTGTAATCGTCATATCGACCGTAATTTGGAAAATAGAACAGCCCCGCCGAGAGCCCCTTTTCGTTGATGCCCTCGGCCACGAAATGTCTCTCTTGCACGGCGATGCCCACATATCCGTATTGCGATGTGAACTTCATGCCGTCGGCACCATCGGGTGTGAACGACTGTTGCGTATATCCTCGCGGCACCACCACATAACGACTGTCAAGGTCGCCGCCTCCCCACTCGATGGTGCGCGCAACGATCGTGGCCCCATCTTTGCTTTTCAATGTTATGCCGGTGCAAGCCTCACTTTTAGAGATGGTTATGGCAGGAATAAAAAGCAAGGAAAGAATAAATGATTTGTGATTCATGATTGTCGGGTTTTGATTTGCCATTAGGGATGGTATGTTGCACCCCTTTCGAGAATTCGCTATCAACTATCATGCCTTACTCGTCTTGCAACCGTCGGTCACGTACCGCTTTCGATAAGGAGAAGGTGAATGGGGTGGAGTTGGGTTGGTATGTGGTGTTTGGGTGGTTGTTACTGGTTACTTTCGAGAGGGTGGAGTTGGGTTGTTGTTGAAGAGTCGTTTTTAGAGAGGAATTTTTTGGGGGACCACGAAGGAGTGTTGGAATGTGGCACAGTCTGAGAGACCTGAAACCGCACAAATTCCTTGTGAACGGGCTGAGGAACGATAGCCCGAGCGGCCCGAAGCCTCCCTCAACGGAGGGCCGCACACCGCACAGCAATATATATCGCAGTGAATTAATCCCGCTCACA
>CAMRVW010000189.1 GCA_947054185.1 uncultured Rikenellaceae bacterium
ATATCTCAAAACGGGGTCCGTGACCCCTCCCCCGGAAGGGCCGCCGGAGGCAGTTACAGCAAAATAACGGCAGTTTCAGCAAAATAAGAGAGCAGTTCCGAACCAAACGGCAGCGTCTGCAATAACCGGCGCCGGCGCCCCTATTTGGGTGACAATTGAAAATATTTTATCTTTGCGTGTTAATCTTGCGAGGGCAGGGGTGGCCTTTGCAAGTAATAGGAATGAATATGTCAGGGATGATAAAAGAGACCACGTTGTCACAGAAGACGGAGCAGTTGTGTACCGACCGCGACTATATTGCCCTCAACGAGCTTTATCACCAGTTGGTCGATAAGTTCATGGAGCGTGGTTTTATGCCGTCGTCGCGATACGATGCGGTGCTTTCACCCTATGATATCATGGTGAGCGAGCCTTACCGATGCAGATATGAGATAAGGGTTAGGTGCAGGCTCTCGCCGCTCGATGCGTCCGATGTCGAGAGGGTGCGAATGGTCGATGCCTCGGTCTATTCGTTGATATTGTCGCTTGCCGTCCTTAGAGAGGCCCCCGAGCTTTACGCGGTGCATAGAAGAGATGGTGCGCTGTTGTTCGGCATGGATACGTTCAAGTCGGCGGGCGGCCCTATAGATGCGATTATCACCAAGTATTCTGTCTATCCCGATATATCGAGATGTTACGATGCCATCAGAGCCTTGCGCGAGGGGAGGGCCGGCAGGGGAGAGTGGGCCGGGGAAGATCACGGCTGCGATGCCGATAAGAGTCAACGTCCCGATGTCGACGGCTGGTGCCCGATACACCATGCCGCTGCCGAGGGCGATATAGTGAGGTTCAGAAAGCTGGCAGTCCATAACAGACGCCTTGGCGACCGCATACGCGACGGGCGCACGGTGCTCCATATCGCGGTGCAAAACCTCAATCGCGACATTGTCCGTTACCTTGTCGAGGAGTTGGGCTTCGATGTCAACCTTCAGGAGCGGATGCGTTCCAAGACACCGCTGCACCGCGCCATCGACAACGACGATGTTGAGATGGTCGATTATCTTGTCAAACACGGAGCCGATTATGCACGATATTCGCTCTCTCCGCTCTCGTATGCCATAGAGCGCAAAAGCATACGCGCAATCAGATATTTCATCAACAACGGCATGATAGATGTGAACAGCCGCGACTCTTACGGAGAGGCTCCGCTGTCGTATGCCATCTCGGGCGGCGATGTCGAGATTGTGCGCCTGCTCATAGGCTCGGGCGCGTCTCCTCTTTTGGTCGACGGGTCGGGAGTGCCGCCTGTGGAGCTGGCCGTAAGGAGCGGTAATCTCGATATCGTGCGCTCTATAGTGGAGTCGGCGTCGCTCTCGTTCGGGCTTCTCAAACAGTTGCACGACTATGCCGTCGATAACTCCACCGCCGAGGTGGCCGCCTGGCTGGCCGATATGTGCACGGAGTCGACCGGACGTCATTCCTATGCCCGCATATCCCGCATAGACGACATGCGGTCTGTCATACCCTCCGTGGCCAAGGTGATAAACATCGATGCCGACACTGCCAAATCTGTCATGAACGATCCGGGTGATCGCCGACGTCATTTTGCCATGTGCGAGCTGGCCATGTTGCCTGAGCTGCTGGCAGAGATAAAAGAGGGCGGTGTCGATGTACGCGGACGTAACGAGTTTGGTTACACACTGTTGCATGTGGCTTGCGACAAGGGATACGATCGTATCGTCGAGCAGCTTATAGCCTCGGGTGCGAAGGTCGATGTGCCTGACAACACGGGCGGTGCGTTCTCTATGATGTGGCGCCGTCGCGGCGAGACCCCGTTGCACAGAGCCGCTGCCATAAACAGTTTCAGCATTGTCAGAATGTTGATAGAGGCGGGTGCCAAGGTCAACTGTTACGACTATTACCATACCACGCCGCTCCATTTTGCCGCCCTTCACGGCAATTACCAGATGGTGCGTCTGCTGGTCGATGCCGGTGCCAAGGTGTCTGTGCGTGACGACGACGGCAACGAGCCTGTGCTCATGGCCGTAAGGAGCGGCGGTGTCGCCATAGTGGGATGCCTGCTCGACAACGGCGCCAACGTCAACACAGCCTCTAACAGCGGCGAGACCCCGTTGCATAGGGCCACGCGATTGGGTGAGGTGGAGACGGCCCTCTTTTTGCTCAAACGCGGTGCCGACATAAACGCCCAGGATATAGGCTATAAAAGCCCGTTGCACATATCGGTCGAGAAGGGGTTGTGCCGGTTGGCCGAAGAGTATGTGCGCATGGGGGCCGACACAGAGGCCCTCGATATGTTTGACAAAGCCTCCGGACATTATGCCGCCCGATCGGGGGATGAGAGGCTTTGGGCACTGTTCAAGTGATGTGGTTTTATGTTATTGTTTTTCGAGGAGTTTTAAAACGGAACAGGTCGTTTTAAAACTCCTTTGCTTTGATGACTTATGGCCGTTTGGTGGGAATGGTAAGGGAGGGTAAATGGCTGTGGCGGAGTGTGGGTTCGGCTAAAAAGTGAAAAACAGCCGTTGGCAAGATTTTTTTTGTTATCGGTTATCTTTTTGATAATCTGACGTTTTATGTTTTTGTGTCGATTTGTTTACGGCCATATTTGCAATTGGGTCGATGAAAAAATCGTTGTTGTGGGCTTTGTGGAGTGAGATCGGCTGCTTTTTTTGCTATTTTGAAAATAAAATCGACCTAAAAGTGAATTATTGCAAAAAAGTGTTATCTTTGTGATGTTATTGCGTTATTGACGCACCTTACAGAAAAAGGTCTAGGGAAAATTATTGCCTGTCAACTGAGGTGAGTTCAAATACCGCGCTTATTGTGTCATGGCTTGTATGGTCATGACATTTTGTGGTGTATTTAGTTTTACTAAAAAGACTTAAGCGTGGGTTGTTTGTACTTCGGTTCGGTTTTGACACCGGGATCCTAGCCCATTTTCTGGAATCGGAAAAACACCTGCGCTTTTTTTATATAT
>CAMRVW010000190.1 GCA_947054185.1 uncultured Rikenellaceae bacterium
CCCCGGAAGGGCCGCCGGAGGCAGTTCCGTCAAATAAACGGCAGTTTCAGCAAATCATAAACGGATCAGTGCCGACAAAGCAAACGGCAGTGTCTGCAAAGTTGGTGTTTTTGTTGAGAAAGTGTTGATAAAATGTCAATTAAAGCGTAACTTTGTCGAATAAGCAAGAAAAACTGTTGATAACTATGTTGAAAGTGATAAAAATAGGCGGTAACGTTGTTGATAACCCCGCCAAGCTGACATCGTTTCTCGATGATTTGTCGCGTTTGGGAGAGCCATTCGTGTTGGTGCACGGAGGAGGCAAGATAGCCACCACCATAAGCAAGTCGCTCGGCATCGAGACGCAAATAATTGATGGACGCAGGATTACCGACGACAAGACGCTCGATGTGGTGACAATGGTCTATGCCGGTCTTGTCAATAAAAAGATAGTGGCCGCACTCCAGGCTCGCGGCGTCAACGCGTTCGGATTGTGCGGGGCCGACGGCTCGCTGATGATGTCGGAACGCCGCAAGAGCGGGACTGTCGATTACGGATTTGTCGGCGATCCGTTGGTCGATAAGTTCGGTGTCAAGACCGCCTCGATGTTGTTGGATGGCGGCTTTGTGCCCGTGGTTGCCCCCATAACGCACGACGGCAACGGCACATTGCTCAACACCAACGCCGACACGGTGGCGCGCACGGTGGCCGTGGGGTTGTCGTCACATTACAAGGTCGAACTCGTATATTGTTTTGAACTTAAGGGCGTTATGGGCAGCATGGACGATCCGTCGTCGCTTATAGAACACATAGACAGTGCCGAGTATGCACGTCTGCGAGCAAACGGCGTCATTTCTGGCGGCATGATACCCAAGATAGACAACGCCTTCGAGGCCATAGACGGAGGCGTCGAGAGCGTCGTAATATGCGGATGCGACGCCATAGGAGAACCCAACCACGGCGGCACACGAATAACACGCTAACATATTGAAAACCACCGATTACGATATCGCAGCAGCACTTGCCTCGTTAGGCATATCGCAACTTAACGACATGCAGCGGGCCACAGGTGCGGCCTTTCTGAAACCGTCGGCAGAGCTGATGCTCTTTTCAGCCACCGGCTCGGGCAAGACACTCGCTTTTCTGTTGCCACTGCTCGATATTGCCGACGAGACGATAGGGGCGGTTCAGGCCTTGGTGATAGCACCCACACGCGAGTTGGCAGCTCAGATTGCGCGTGTGGCATCGTCGTTGGGCACTCCGTTCAAAACACTGTGTTGTTATGGAGGACACGACATAAACATAGAGCTTCGCAGCCTTACCGAACCGCCCCAGTTGCTCATATCCACACCCGGACGTCTGCTCGACCTTTTGCAGCGGTCGTTGTCGCCCTCTCAGGTGAGGGCCGTGGTGGTCGACGAGTATGATAAATCGCTTGAAATGGGCTTCGAGCAGGAGATGGCAGCCATATTCGACCGACTGCCCGCCGGATGTCGCAAGCTCTTCACCTCGGCAACGGAGTCTATACCCATACCTCGGTTGGCGGGGGTATCGCAGCCTCAGAGGCTCGATTTCGTCTCTGATGAAGACAAGGGCGGACGGCTCTCCAAAGAGTTCATGAGATGTCGCAACAAGCGTGATGCCCTGTTGGGACTCGTATGTTCGCTCAAAGGGCTGCCCTGCATCGTTTTTTGCAATTATCGCGAATCGGCCGAAAAGACAGTCTCTTATCTTCGCTCAGAGGGTGTGTCGGCCACCCTTTTTCACGGCGGCATGGAGCAACATGAGCGCGAGAGGTCGTTGGTGAAATTCCGTGGCGGCAGCGCTAACGTATTGGTGGCCACCGACCTTGCCGCCCGTGGCTTGGACATACCCGAGTTGGCATGCGTGGTGCACTTCGAGCCCAGCAGCACGGTGGAGGAGCTAATCCACCGCAACGGACGCACCGCCCGCATGAATGCACATGGCCGTGTGGTGGTCATGTCAGGCCCCGATGAAGTGTTGCCGTACGACCTTGACGGTTACGACCCTGTGGGACCGCCACCCGTGAGCACACCGACCCCGGCGCGTTTCGTGACCGTATACATAGGCAAGGGACGTAAAGACAAGTTGTCGAAGGGCGACATAGTCGGCTTCTTCTGCGTAAAAGGAGGGCTTGCCAAGGAGGAGATAGGCCACATAGAGGTCAAGGATCATCATGCTTTTCTTACCATTCCTGCCGACAAGAGCCACATTGTCACCGTGTTGCGCGGGTATAAAATCAAAGGAATGAAGACGAAGATAGATTTGTCTTATTAATGTTGCGTACGGCCTCTTTCTGATTTACGTATTCGACGAGGTTGTCTGCGCGACACTTTTTATTTTTTGGGGGATGAGAGTGTTTTTGGCGAGACGGAGAGCACAAAGATATGCTTGTCTGCAACTTCATGCGGACTGCTGTCAGTGGATAATTGCTCTCCGTTGGTTAATTTTGGGCTGGTTAATTTCTCGGCCACAGTGAGGCGATCGGTTACGTGGGAGATATTCTTTTGGCGTGAGGCTTCGGGCCGCTCGGGCCTTGTGCCTCAACCCGGCACAGGGAAAAGTATGCGGTTTCGGTTCCCTCAGGCCTCGGGTGTGGGCCGACCTGCGGTCGGCCGCATCGGCGTGGAGGTCGAGGGCGTGGTGAGGTTCGGGCGTGGTGTGTGAGAGAGACGGGCAACACCTTGGGCTGGCGGGGCATACCTTTGGCGTGAACGAGCCACGGGCCGAGCCTGGGAGGCAAGGCGGGGAGGTGATGCCGGCAGTTTTGTGCTTAAGTCACTTAACTATAATAGCCAAGCGGGGTTACGGGCCTCCTTGGGGGAGGGTCGGCCCGTTGCGGCTTCACACTTCAGCCGCCCTGCCGGAACAAAAAAAACTGCCCGCGCGGAAACATGCGGGTAAAAATGTCGAACAAAAGCCTTGCCGAGCCTCAAAGACTTTATGGG
>CAMRVW010000191.1 GCA_947054185.1 uncultured Rikenellaceae bacterium
CGGGTTTGTGAGGTAATGTACCTTTGCGTGACGGAGAGCGTCACGGAGCCTGCGGAGGGCGCAAAGCGGGATTGTAATGTGCGGTGTGAGCGGGCTTAATTCACTGCGATATATATTGTTGTGCGGTGTTGCGGCCATCCGTTGTGTGGAGGCTCCGGGCCGCTCGGGCTTTCGTTCCTCAGCCCAGGAACAGGGAATTTTTGCTCACGGCGTCACTTCGTTATGCCGGGAATGGTGGGCCGACCTGCGGTCGGCCGCATCGGGGAGGAGGTCGGGGTGTGATGAAGTTCGGGCGTGGTGTGTTACAGAGACGGGCGGCACCTCGGATTGGTGGGGAGGTGTCTTTTGGCGTGAATGAGCCACGGGCCGAACCTGGGGGGCCAAGGCATGGAGGTAATGTGCGGCAGCCGGGTGCCTTAGTCACTGCATATAATTACTTAACGGGATTACGGGCCTCCTGGAGAAGGGTCGGCCCGTTGCGGCCTCATACCTCGACCGCCCTGCCGGTACGGAGTCATGCGGTGCAAAAACCAATAACTCTAATTCAGTTGAGTTTCCCGCCGTCGGTAACCGCAGCCTCAATTCGTCCGGTACGTTGAACGATGCGGGTGCGTACGGATACTATTGGTTGTCGGTTGCCGTTGATTCTATCAGCGCATACAATCTGTACTTTACCAGCAGTTTTGTGCTCCCGCAGGGTACCAACAATAAGCAGTACGGTTTTAGCGTACGTTGTGTCCGCTAAATATTAATACTTTGGTTCTTTGGGTGTCTCGGACACCTTTCTGATAGCCTGCCGGACGAAAACTTGATGAGCAGAAGTGTGCTTTTGGCGTGAAGGAGAGCGGAACGGAGCCTGCGGAGGGCATGGGTGAAAGAGATGCGCTTAATGGCTTTGCTTAAGTCATCGACCTATATATTGCTGTGCGGCCCTCCGTTTGGGGATTTCCTGCCCACCGCGAGGTGCGGGCCGCTCGGGCTTTCGTGTCTCCGCTGTTTTGCAGAGACAAAACCATGTGGGGCAACAACTGAGGGGTAAGGCAGGCGAGGTCGAAACTTGCGTGGCTTTGAGATAATTATTATTTTATTGTCTATGACTTATGTATGAGAGGTTGTTGTGGAGGATGAGAATTTATCTGAAAAGTATTAAATATCATACTATATGAATTAGCGATTAGTGTATTTTATGTATCTTTGTGTCGTCAGACCATAGGCAATAGTTAAAGAATAAATGAAATAGAGTGGGTTTCGTTGTCTGATCTTAAAAGATGGATGGTAAAAATTAAGGTAATCCGGCAGTCACGTAATTTGCCAAAAAGATGAAGAATGGTTTTTGTTTCATATCACGGACGAAAGAAATGGGATAGTAATGACAAAAGGGTTCATTAAAGGGATGGGCAATACACACAGATAAAATATTGGGATTATGAAAAAAATAAAAGTCATTGTTGAGTGGGCTTCAGATGGAGTCATTAACGTTATGATGCGGGATGAATTGTTTGCAGGGATGGGCGCAACAGTCCAAGAGGCAGTCAATGACTTAAAGCAGGGTGTTGCATTTTTTGTCGAAACAGCAAAAGAAAAGGGATTTCCTTATAATGGCTATTTGGATGCAGGCTATGAGATAGAATTGGATTACGATGCAGTAAGTATGCTTAAATATGCACGTAAATACATCAAAGACACTAAATTAGCCGAACTGACAGGTATTGCGCCTGTTCAAATAGGGCGTTATGCCAATGACAAGGCAAAACCAAGGCCCGCACAATGTAAAAAAATCATCGAAGCCCTGCATAAGTTTGCCACACCGTTTTATGTCATTGCTTTATAGTTATTGTTTGACGGCTCGACTGTGTAAGGTAATGGCAGCCTCCACATAATGAACAGCTTACTTTTGTAAATATTTTGCAAGTATTGTGCGATAAGATAGCGATTTTTTTGAGCGGACGCATGGACGCGGATTCGGGGTCTTGGGTGGGGATGATGTGAGTTTAGGGCGTGAGGGAAAGAGGAACGGAGCCTGCGAAGGGCCAAGACATGGAGGTGATGCGCGGTGTGAGGTATTTTAGTCTCTGAACTATAATTACCAATTGGGGTGTACGGGCCTCCGTTGGGGGATTTTATGCCCACCGCGAGGGCGGCCCGTTGCGGCTTCGTTCCTCAGACCGCCATGCCGGCGCGTAATCATGCGAGCACAAAAACTGCGGAGCAAAAAAACAGTCAGACCAATAAATTCGGACAAAAACCGCGGGCAAAACCGCGAGACAAAACTCTGTCACCCCCAAAGCCACACGAGGTAAAAAGGTACGACTCGCGAAAACATGTGGACGGAAACAAATTCCTCTAATTCAGTTGAGTTTCCCGCCGTCGGTTACCGCAACGACGATTCTTCCGGTACGTTGAACGACGTGGGTCAGTGGGGCGAGTATTGGTCGTCAGTTGCTGACGGTTCTAACAACACGTACATTATGATCTTCCTTAGCAGCAATTTGGGCGTAAATGGAGGATATAATAAGCAGTACGGTCTTAGCGTGCGTTGTGTCCGCTAAATATTAATACTTTGGTTCTTTGATTTCTTTGGGTGTCTCGGACACCTTTCTGATAGCCTGCCGGGGCGGGTTGCGTGAGATGACGTCCTTTTTGCGTGACGGAGAGCGGCACGGAGCCTGCGGAGGGCCGGGCATGAAAGCGATGTGCTTCACGGCTTTGCTTAAGTTACTGACCTATATATTGCTGTGCGGCCCTCCGTTGGGGGATTTCCTGCCCACCGCGAGATGCGGGCCACTCGGGCTTTCGTGCCTCAGCCCGTTCACAAGGAGCAGGCTTACGGCGTCACTTCGTTATGCCGAGGCGCAAGGAATGTGTGCGGTTTCGTTATACTCAGACCGCTGTGTGGGCCGACCTGCGGTCGGCCGCATCGGGGAGGAGGTCGGGGTGTGATGAAGTT
>CAMRVW010000192.1 GCA_947054185.1 uncultured Rikenellaceae bacterium
CCCTGCGTTTAAAGATTGTCCGGGGTGCCTATGCTATGACCTCTTTGGCCTGTTCGACGGCCCGGGTGAAATCGTCGGTGATTATTACCGAGTGTATGGCCCGGTTATCGCTCCTTTGAAGGGCGTCACGCACATCTTTTCGTACACCCGAAAGCACAACCTTGGTGTTTCCTTTCTCAAGGTCGCTTATCATGGCGGCAAGGTTGGTTATGGCAGTGTTGTCGATGAACGGCACATTTCGCATACGCAAAATCATGACCCTGTATTTCAGGCCCAGTTCACGCATTATGTTGCAATAATGTTTTGCCGATCCGAAGAAGAATGGGCCCGATATCTCGTAAACACCTATCTCTGAGGGCAGGTCGCCGTAATTGTTGATATAATCGACATCGCGGCTCTCTTCAAGGTTGGTGCCGAGGTCGGCCATTCGTTTCATGAACAAGAGGGCGGCAAGAACGATACCCACCTCTATTGCGACAGTGAGGTCGACGAGCACGGTGAGGAAGAAGGTGACCAACAGTATGATGCGGTCGAACATGCCCGAGCGGGTCAATACCGAGCGGAATAGGCGCCACTCGCTCATGTTGTAAGCCACCAGTATCAATATGCCGGCCAGTACGCTCATGGGTATCAGTTTGGCGAAACGGCCGAAGAAGAGCACTATAAGCAACAGCACCACTGCATGCACAATGCCGGCCAGCGGGGTGCGTCCGCCGTTCTTTATGTTGGTGGCGGTGCGGGCAATGGCTCCCGTGGCGGGTATGCCACCGAAGAACGGGGTGGCTATGTTGGCGATGCCTTGTGCTATAAGCTCGGTATTGGAGCGATGGTGCCCGCTTATCATACCGTCGGCAACCACTGCCGAGAGCAGACTCTCTATGGCGCCGAGCAAGGCTATCGTTATGGCCGGTTGTATGTAATCGCCTATGGATGAGAGGTCGAAGTGAGGCATCGACAGCGATATGGTGTTGGGTATGTCGCCATAGAGGGTCTCTATGGTCACCACCGGCAGGTCGAAGATGGCCACAACGGCTGTCATGAGCACAATGGCGATGAAAGAGCCGGGTATGCGTTTAACCACCTTGGGGGTGAATATGCCTATCAGCAGGGTGGCGGCCATTATCACCAGAGCCCACGGGTTAAGGGTGTCGAGCGCCGAGAAATATGCTCCCCATTTGGCTATGAACGAGTCGGGCATCTCTGTTATGGTAAGGCCGAGCGCGTCTTTTATCTGCGTGGTGAAAATGGTCAGTGCAATGGCTGATGTAAAGCCTATTATGAGCGGTTGCGGTATGTATTTCAACAACGAACCCAATCGCAAAAGGCCGAATGCCACCAAAAAGATGCCGGCCAGGACGGTGGATACCAAAAGACCCTCGAAGCCGTTGTTTTTGATGATACCGTAAATGATGATGATGAATGCCCCCGTCGGACCCCCTATCTGAACACGGCTGCCACCGAGCAACGACACTATGAAGCCGGCCACTATCGCCGTTATCAGCCCCTTTTCGGGCGACACCCCCGAGGCCACACCGAATGCGATGGCCAAAGGAAGGGCCACGATGCCCACGACAATGCCCGCCATGACGTCACGGCTTATTTGTTCTTTAGAAATGCCCTCTTTGAGCAGGGTGAACAATTTGGGCTTGAAAACAGATTCCATTTCTCTTTAAGTTTGGTCGCCCAAAGGTAATAAAAATTTCACTGACCTGTAATGGATAAAGACAAATTTAAGCCAGAGGGGCGGATGTTTTGCCGGGCTTGTGCCGGTGCGCGGTGTTTAGTTTGTTGATATACATGTGCTTGCACCGGCACCTGTTCTTCTGCGTCAAGCGGTGCCGTTTTCCATGCGAGCGAGTGTGCCGATGCTGTTTGCTCTCTTGCGTCTGATTGATGTGCGACTGCTTCTTTTGAGGCTTGTTATCTTGCGGCGAAGCTATTTTGTGGCCGGTGCTTTTTCGGCTGATATGTGCGCTGTTCTCTTGATTGCGACATGAACCCGGGCCCTCCTTTTGAAGCAGGAATCTTGCGACTGATTGATGTGAGGCCGGTGCGCGTATGGCTGTCGTGTGCCGTTACTCCTCCGAGCCGAAGCGTATCACCTCCCAGTTGCCGTCGTGGTCTTCAACCAGTGCCGAGAGCGATTCTATCCAGTCGCCCGAGTTGAGATAGAGTATGTCTTTGATGTAACGTTTGTCGGGTTGGTGTATGTGTCCGCATATCACGGCGTTGCAGTCGTGTCTGTGGGCTATGGACACTATGTTGTTGTCGAAATTGCTTGCACGCGACACTAACTCCTTCACCTTTTGCTTGGCCATCTTGGAGATGGAGAAATAGCTCTTGCCGTGGCGTTTGCGATAGTCGTTATAGAGTCGGTTTATCTGTAACATCATCGAATAGAGCTTGTCGCCGAACTTCGACATCCATCTGAAACGTGTGGTTACATTGTCGAACATGTCGCCATGGAAGATGTAAAATTTTTTGTCTCCGCTTTGGTAAATATAGTTGTCGACTATAGAGAGGTTGCCGTAATGAAACGGCGTCACGTTGTCTAAAAAGTCGTCGTGATTGCCGCGTATATACACTATCTTGGTTGTCTCGAGTATGCGGAGGAAAAGCTGAAGGAAACGGTTGTAATCGTGCTTCCAACGTCGGCGGTTACGTCCCAGGTGCCACCCGTCGATAATGTCGCCACCCAATATGAGCATGTCGCAATCGTTGTCATTCAGAAAATTTATCGCCTCTGCGGTGTGAGACCATCGCGAGCCGATGTGTATGTCCGATATGACGATTGTTTTGTATTTACGCTTTTCCATTTCTCAAAGATAATAAAAATAATTGTACTTCTGTGGAAGAGTCGCAATTATTTGTCTTTTTCATCTGTTTATTTGTGCTAAAAGAGAAATCAAAAATCGGGCCCGGAAAGATAGTGTTGAGGTTTTTTATT
>CAMRVW010000193.1 GCA_947054185.1 uncultured Rikenellaceae bacterium
TTCGGGCTTTTCCATCTGGGTTTTCGGGGATGCTTTCTCTATTTTTCGGAGGGAGCGTCTCTGTTTTTCGGGAGGTACAATCGGGGGACGAAGAGTGTTTATCCTTCATCTTTGAGGGGTGTCCGGCGACGGCAAAAAAGAGGTGGCGGGAGTTGGGGCAAGGCCGGGGAGATGGGGTGCGGGATTCGGGGTTGACGTGGATGGGCACAAAAAAATGGAGGAGATTTACTCCTCCATTTATATATATGGTTTGAATTAATCTTCCGATTCTTCGAAGTCGGACTCTTCGGCAAAATCATCATCGTCAGTGTCAGCGACGGATGCTTTGGCGGCGGGCTTCTTCTTGCCGGCGTCGGGGTTGTCGAGGCTCTGCTCGTAAGCGGCGATAACCTTGGCCTCTATCTCGGCAAGCAACTCGGGGTTGGACTGGAGGGCTAATTTGACATTCTCACGGCCCTGTCCGAGCTTTTTACCCTCGTAAGAGAACCAGGCGCCGCTCTTGGCGATGATATTCTCGTCGGTGGCAATGTCGAGTATCTCGCTAAGGCGCGATATGCCCTCGCCGTACATGATGTCGAACTCGGCCTTGCGGAACGGGGGCGCCACTTTGTTCTTGACTATCTTGACCTTGGCATGCGAACCGAGGATGTCGTCGCCGTCTTTGATGGCCTGCCCTTTACGGATGTCGATGCGTATGGTGGCGTAAAACTTGAGCGCGTTACCGCCGGTGGTGACCTCGGGAGAGCCGTAAGTGATGCCCACCTTGTCGCGCAGCTGGTTGATGAAGATGCAGACGGTGTTGGTTTTGCTTATGGTACCGGTCAACTTTCTGAGAGCCTGCGACATAAGACGGGCTTGCAGAGCCATCTTAGAGTCGCCCATGTTGCCCTCTATCTCGGCCTTGGGGGTGAGGGCGGCAACAGAGTCGATGACAACGATGTCGACGGCGCTGGAGCGTATGAGCGACTCGGCGATCTCGAGGGCCTGCTCGCCGTTGTCGGGCTGCGCGATGAGCAGGTTGTCGATATCGACGCCCAGCTTTTCGGCATAGAAGCGGTCGAAGGCGTGTTCGGCATCGATGAACGCCGCGACACCGCCGGCCTTCTGGGCCTCGGCTATGGCGTGGATGGCAAGCGTGGTCTTACCTGATGACTCGGGACCGAATATCTCTATGATGCGTCCCTTGGGATAGCCCTTGACACCGAGGGCGGCATCGAGAGTGATGGAGCCTGTGGGTATGACAGATACGTTTTCGACCTTCTGGTCGCCCATGCGCATGATGGCGCCCTTGCCATAGTCTTTCTGTATCTTCTGCATGGCGGCGGCAAGCACTTTAAGCTTCTCTGACGCCATGTCGTCGGTTTTCTTTTTCGTCTCTTTGGCCATTTCGTGATGTTATTTATAAGAGTCTGTTATTTGTGTGAAGTGTTCTTTGGTCTTGACCTTGTCGAAGATACGTTCGATATTGCCGCCGCTGATGACGAACGTGGTGCGCAACATGCCCATATACTCGCGCCCCATGAACTTTTTGAGGCCCCAGCATCCGTAAGCCTCGGCTATGGTGTGGTCGCCGTCTGAAAGCAGCTCGAACGGCAATGACTGTTTCTCGGTGAACTTCTTGTGCGAGGCCACAGAGTCGGGGCTCACGCCAAGCACCTCGAAGCCGGCCGCCTTAAGCTCGGCATAACCGTCACGAAGAGAACAAGCCTCGGCAGTGCAGCCCGAGGTGTTGTCTTTGGGATAGAAATAGAGCACCAGCTTTTTATCGACGTAATCGGAGAGGGACACTTCCCTCCCTGAGGTGGTAAGACCCTTGAAATCAGGAGCTTTATCGCCCTCTTTCAGTTTTGCCATAATAATATGCCTTAAATTAACCAGTGTAAAGATAGTTATTTTTCGCCGTATTTTAAAATAGGGGGCATTTTTATTTGCTCTTTTGGTATGGGGAATGATTGACAAGAAGTGGCTCTGCCCTATCATTATCAGTAAGTTGAGCGCATTTGGGCTGGCAATTGTTTTTGTGTGGCGGGGGAATTTAAGGCGGCCGAAGGGGTGAGGCACTGCCCCCTCATCATCAGCAAGTTAGCTCTGTTTTTATTTTATCTGCACGGGAGCGGCGGGGCTTTTTAAGAACAATTTTCTTATTATAAATAGGTATAGTTTTAAAAAATAGGTATAGTTTTAAAAAAAAGAGATATCTTTGGGGCTTGATTTTGCTTTTTATGACCTTTGTGTCATTAATAACTGTTGATATGGCATACAAAATAGGATTGGATGTTGGCTCGACGACCGCCAAACTGGTGATGACAGACCAAAAAGGCGATGTGGTTTTTTCCAAATATGAACGCCATCAGGCAAATGTATCGGCGATAGTAAAACGTTATTTTGAAGAGATAGCGGCCAAATTCGGCGACTGCGAGGCATCTGTGACGATAACGGGGTCGGTCGGAATGGGCATAGCGGAAAAATGCGGCGTCGACTTCGTGCAGGAGGTGGTGGCGGCCACAGAGCTGGTGAAAAAGGAGTATCCCGACATATCGACAATAATAGACATAGGCGGCGAGGATGCCAAGATTGTATATATAAACCATGACGGCGCCGTCGACCTGCGCATGAACGGCAATTGCGCCGGCGGAACGGGTGCGTTCATAGACCAGATGGCCATATTGTTAGGGGTGGATGTGGACCAACTGGACCTGTTGGCGCAGCAGTCGAAGAACACATATCACATAGCATCGAGGTGCGGCGTATTCTCAAAGACCGACGTGCAGAACCTGATAAGCAAGAATGTGAGCAAGGCCGATGTGGCCGCGTCGATATTTCATGCCGTGGCCGTGCAGACGGTGGTAACACTGTCGCACGG
>CAMRVW010000194.1 GCA_947054185.1 uncultured Rikenellaceae bacterium
CATAAAAAACACACTATCCCGCCTTTCCAAGCAAGGCACACCACCCCAACCAGAGTTACAAACGTGCAAATGGGCAAACAAAACCTCACAACGATCTCGAAATAGAAAGTCGAACAGGTTCAAAGATCATCTGATTGAAAACCTCAATGGGGGTCAAAAGCAATATCAGGTGTCGCGCAAGCCTTACTGCAAAAGTATGCAGATATAGCACTTACTCCGCGTCGGGGGCGTACATGTCTGTGTTCATGAACGATGCACCCTCAACGTCAGCACTATCCTCGGGCTTGGGTTGGCCGTCGAGGATGAGGTTGCGGTTGAACTCGACATACATGGCATAGGCGCAGTTGCGTACCACCGAGCCATTGAAGCTGCCGATGGGTTCTTGGGCAATCTGGAGCACCTTGCTGAAGTTGACTGTCGACGAGCCGTTGGTTTTGCCGAACACCTTGACGTTAAGGCCCTGTCCCTCCGTCATGTTGCGCGGGGTGGGGAGCATATAGAACGCAGTGTTTTCGGTGTTGTCGAGGTCTATGGCAATGGGTGTGGCCGAGAGTGTCGGGGCCTTAGTGTCGTCGAACGGATAATAGGTGGTGGCGTGGTTGGCCATCTCTATGCGCGTTGCAGTGAAGACCTGTTTGGCAGGAGTGACCGCGCCTGTGACCTTATCGGTCTCGCTCTTGGTGACGTTGGTAAAACCGAAACGCGATATGACGCGCTCGAGGTTAAGCTCTATGTTGTTGTTGCCCATCGTTATCTCTATGCCGTTGTTGTCACGGGCCGCCATGGGATGCATCGCATTCTTGGGGATTACACCCTTCATGGTGACAGATATGTTTTTGATATCGTCATAGCTTTTGATGCCGCCGGCGGGGAGGTTGAAAGTGACCCCGTTGTTGCTGTCGCCGGCCTCGCCGTTGAAGTTAGCCAACGCAACGATGTGCTTTTTAAGAGGTGTGCCGGCAGTAAGACCCTTGTAAGGAAGTTGACGGGTAATCTGGCTGTGACCCTCTATATATTCGAGTGTGTAATCTAAGTCCAATGCGCCACTATTGAAATCGAACATCATGATTCTTAGTGACTTGATCTTGTTTTCAGGCTCTGTCAGGTAATCGCCGTAAGTGCCTTTACCTTTTATTTCAAAGTTTTGCCTGATGCCCTCAACACTAATCGCGAACGTGACTTTACTTTCTTCACCCCTTATAATATCTATGTCTTTAGAACAAGAAGTGAACAAAACAGATGTAAACAGTGCGTATAAAAATAATCGTTTCACGGTGTTGCTTTTTTAAAAGTTCCGAAGAACTCATGTGACAAAGTCCGCAGGGGTTTACCCTTGGGAAACATACTTTTTATAAAAGAAAAAAGGGCGCTGCGCCGTAAAAACGCGGCGCCCTTGAAAGGTATTTCTGTTAAAACAGAAGTGTCAATTAGTTACCGGGAGTCACAACGATGTCACCCATGTCTTCGGTCTGCCACTCGTCGATCTTCAAGAGTTCGACCATAAGGCTGTTCTCGTTGGCAACGACGTTATATTTGTAACGTTTGCCGGGCTCCCATGCAGTACCCTCTGCGAAGTTGTGAGAAAGGTTGAGGTTTGCAGTTGCAGCGTCAGAGCCTTTGTTGAAGCCGACTTCGAGTTTAACATCGCCTTGAGTTGACACACCTGCGGGGAAAACGAGCATCTGGTATCTTACGATAGCTTTCTTGATGTCATTTTTGAATGCAGTGGTGACGAGTTGCTCTTTAGCACGACCGCCGGTGCCGAAAGCGTTGTTTGCAACGGTGGTAAGAGTTGCTGTCGTTGTCGGGTTAACCATGGGGTTCTCTTCGGTGATGTTGATGGTACCGGCAGAGAATATCTGAGAACCCGAGAGTTTCAAATTGTTGAACCAAACCTCCTGAGTGAGTGCATCTGCCTTAACGAAGTTGAACTCAACGATGGCAAGAGCGTGCGAGTAATCGAAACGCACTGTTCTGTCGGCGGGAACGGTTGTTTTAACAAAGTCGATGGTCTGAGTCTGACCGACCTCTGAAATGTTTTTAGAGAAGAGGAAGTCATACTTGCTGACAGTTCTATCCTTAGAGTTGGTGTAAGCACCGCTGATGTTCTTCTTGCCCTGTATCTGAGTCTCGGGAACAGTCACGTTGATTGACGTTGCGTTTGTTGCAGTCGCATCGTAAGGATAGTAAGAATAGAAGCTGTATGAATAAGGGTTGGTACCTGAACTGTTAATCAGATCCTCCCAAGTCAAAGCGGCTGCCTGAGTTGCCTGAGCGGGATCGAAGCTCATAATGTTAGAGCCCTTGGTGTAAATGAACTTAACGTTGGTGGCAGCAACAGTACCGGGAGAAACTGTCGCCGAGTTATACTTCTGGTACATAAACACAGCGAACTCGTCTTTGTCGTCAGCAGTTACGGTACCGTTGTCGGTCATAGTGGTGTATGAGCCCTTTGCCATATTGCTAACAGTGGGCACAAACGTGATCTCGTCAGTGTCTGCAACGAACTCACCGCCGGTAACGTCCATGTTTTTCGAGCAGCTAAACATTGCAAACGCTGCCATTGCGAAAATTAGATTTCTCTTCATGTTTTGAAAAATTAAGGTTGTTAAAAAATTTTAATTTCTAAATTTCTTGCTGTAAGGAAATGCCCCTTGCTTCTTACTTCTTAAAATAATAAGTTTTTAAATTTTTATTCAATGATGTTAACAATACCTAATTGATGTCGTAATAGATGGTTGTTATGATTTTTGAATAAATTAAAAGTTATATTATTGATAAACGTTATGGTCTTTACATGTTGATATCTTCGCCATTTTCGACATTGACAGGGCCGAGCTCCATGACGAAT
>CAMRVW010000195.1 GCA_947054185.1 uncultured Rikenellaceae bacterium
GGACGAGGTCACGAGTCCCGAGCGGCCCGGAGCCTCCGCCCAACGGAGGGCCGCAACCCCGCACAGCAATATATAGGGCAGTGAACTAAATCCTATTCATATCGGACATCATCTTCACGCCCTGCCCTCCGCAGGCTCCGTTCCGCTCTCCGTCGTGCTTTGCGGACATTGATGTTTTGTTGCCGTGCTTACGTTTGTTTCCTGACATGTTTCCACACCATCCGCGATGGTCATAGCCCATGTTTGACATCCTTTAGGCATTCAACCCCATGGCCGAGAACAGATATGTCATAAATGTGTAAGACGAATGTCGAAACACATTTATGACATTATCCTATTAGTCTTTGCTCTCAAAAATATCAAAAGGGGGTCCGAGACCCCTCCGTGACCCCTCCCCCGGAAGGGCCGCCGGAGGCAGTGCCAGTAAACCATTAACGGCTTCCCGCAAAAAAACGCATTGCCGCAATAAAACCGATTGTTACAACGTATCGTCTTTATAATACTCTCTCTGACGCTCCAGCTCGGTGTGCATGGCCTCGCGTATCACCTTGTACCGCGGGTTGTCGTAAACGTTCTGCATCTCGGTCGGATCGGTTTTAAGGTCATAAAGTTCCCATTCGTCAATGTCATCGCCATAGAAGTGAATGAGCTTGTAACGCTCTGTCCTCACTCCGTAATGACGTCTTACGGCATGCTCTGCCGGATATTCGAAATAGTGATAATAGAGCGAACGGCGCCACTGTTTGGCCGCTGCCGACGCCTTACGCTTGTTTTCAAGCAGGGGCAACAACGACACACCCTGCATCTCTTCGGGCACAACCCCTCCGGCCATCTCTATGAAGGTGGGGGCATAATCTATGTTCTGCACCAACTGGGGCACGTCGCCATGACGCTGGAACGAGGGCGGCAACATCATGATAAGGGGTGTGCGCATAGACTCCTCATACATGAATCGCTTGTCAAACCAACCATGCTCACCCATATAGAAACCCTGGTCCGAGGCATACACCACAACGGTATTTTCAAGCAACCCCTCCTTTTCCAAATAGTCGAGCAACCGACCCACATTATCGTCAAGCGACTTTACCGACTTGGCATAGTCACGCATGTAACGCTGATACTTCCACTCCACCAGCTCCTTACCCGAAAGATTGGCAGCAGCAAACTCCTCGTTTATAGGACCATACACCCTGTCCCACGCCTTTTTCTGCGCTTCGTTCATGCGATTGTACTCGCCGTAAGGCTCCCAAAAACGACTCTTCACATTACGAACCTTAAGGTCGTACGCCAGATCCATATCCTTGTCTATACTCATCTCCTGAAGCGATGCCGCCTTACGATAAGCATAATCGTCGTAAAAGTTTTCCGGCATATCGAAAACCTTGTCTTCAAAACATTCGAGGTCAGTGGTATCAGACATCCACACCCTATGCACCGCCTTGTGGTGAACCAACAGACAGAACGGACGCGATGTGTCGCGATGCTTCAACCAGTCAATACTCTTGTCGGTTATTATATTGGTAACATATCCGTCACATTTCTCCGTACCCTCGGGCGTTATGAAATCGGGATTGTAATAGGTGCCCTGACCCGGCAGTATGTTCCAGAAATCGAAACCTGACGGACGCCCGCCCAAGTGCCACTTGCCCACTATGGCCGTCTGATAGCCCAGCGTCTGCAACACCTTGGGAAAGGTGAGCTGCGTTGAGTCGAACACCACCGAATTATCTGTCATGCCGTTCATGTGGCTGTGCTTTCCCGTCAGCAACACCGCACGCGACGGACCCGATATGGAGTTGCACACAAAACTGTTGGTGAACTTGACACCCGCACGCGCCATCCTGTCGAGATTGGGCGTCGACATGTGAGTGCGGTCGTATGCACTCAACATCTGATACGAGTGATCGTCAGTCATTATATAGACTATATTGGGCCGACTCTGGGCCGACTCGCCGTCGCCGCTCTTTCCGGCCGCGCCAACCGTTGCCGGCACCAGCGACAACAAAGATAAAGGCACGATAAGTTTAGAATCGTTCATTTATTCAAAAAGTTAGGATTAATCGGGCAAACACATGCCTGCCAATGTACAGCAGAGTGTTACCGCCACAAAGATACATCTTTTTCACAACATCCAAACAATCGCCTCAATCCCAAAAACGACTTTCGCCCATTAAAACGATTTTAAAACAGATGTGTTGCCAAGCGTTCTCCGTCCTGCCGCTCCGACATGACAGCCTAGTGCCTCGGCCGCCAAATAAGCCCCTCGGATAAGAATCAAAGAACCTAAGCATTATATTCAGCGGACACAACGCACACTATTGCCGAGCTGCTTGGTGTGCCCATTACGCACGTCCAAACCTCTGTTATCGAAGAACATGATGTATGCGTTGTTAGAGCCATCAGCAACTGACGACCAATAGCGTCCGTACTCACCCGCGGTGTACAACGAACCGGAAGAGTCGTTGTAACGGTAACCGACAGCGGGAAACTCAACCGAATCAGAGATTTTCGTTTTACACCCGCATGTCTCCGCGTGACATGCCTTTTTACCTCGTGTGGCTTTTGGAACGACAATATCTTGCCGCGGGATTTTGATCCGCAGTTTTTATTCCGACTGTTTTTTGTGCTCAGCTGTTTTTCACCCGTATGCTTCCGCGCCGTCAGGGCAGTCTGTGAAACGAGAACTGCACACATTCCTTATAATTAGGCAACCTTTTGCCACGCATGGCTTTGTTCTCGCAAAACGGCCGAGGCACGAGGCCGCAACGGGCCGACCCCCGGGCTTTTGTGCGGGAGGCTGTGTTTCGCGACTTTTGATGTCGCACTATTTTGTCGTAAGGTCTTGACAC
>CAMRVW010000196.1 GCA_947054185.1 uncultured Rikenellaceae bacterium
CGGCCCTCCGTTGGGCGGAGGCTCCGGGCCGCTCGGGCTATCGTGCCTCAGCCCGGAATAAGGAACAGGCTTACGGCATACTTCGTAATGCCGAGCACAAGGAAGAGAATGCGGTTTCGGTTCCCTCAGACCGCTGTGGGCCGACCTGCGGTCGGCCGCAGCGGCGTGGAGGTCGCGGGAGTGATGAAGTTCGATCGTGGTGTGTAACAGAGACGGGCAACACCTTGGGTTGGTTGTGGTGCCGTGCCTTTGGCGTGGAGGAGCTTCGGGCCGAACCTGGGAGGCAAGGCAGGAAAGAAATGTCCGATAATTTCGTGCTTAAGTCACTAAACTATAATAACCAAACGGGGTTACGGGCCTCCTGTGGGGAGGGTCGGCCCGTTGCGACCTCATTCCTCGGTCGTTTTGCGGAAACAAAGCCTGGCGGCTCGAAAACTATGCGGACTAAAGGTCGAGAGCACGGCTTCGTTAGCTCGCGAGGCGTGAAGCAAGCCTGGCGGCTGCTCGGTTGCGCATGAAACGTACTTTTTGCCTGATGGAGAGCGGAACGGAGCCTGCGGAGGGCACAAAGCGGGGAGATAATGGGCAGTGTGGCGGAGAGGCCTTGGAATGCTCTTCGGTGTGCGGCCCTCCGTTGGGGGAGGCTCCGGGCCGCTCGGGCTATCGTTCCTCAGCCCTCTCACAAGGAATTTGTGTTTACTCCACACTTCGTGTGTCGGGGTGTCACGGACACCTTTTTGATAGCCTGTCGGAGCCACGGGCCGGGCCTGCGGGGCAAGGCGGGGCGGTGATGGGAGGAGGAATGTACCTAAGTAATTGAGCTATAATTGCCAAACGGGGTTACGGGCCTCGTGCCTTGGCCGTTTTGCCGGTACGAATCCTGCCGGCCATGAGCATGAGACCGAAGACGTATGGGCCAAATCTATAATTCTATGGAGTTTCCCGCTGTCGGTTACCGCAATACAGACGGTACGTTGAGTTCGTACAACGCAGGACGCGAGGGTGATTATTGGGCATCGGTCACGTACATATCTGATTCCAATCTCGCATACAGGTTGTTTTTCAGCGACAGAAGTTTGTCCGAGAGCGACTTCGGCAAGCGAGGCGGACATAGCGTACGTTGTGTCCGCCAATGATTAATTCTTTGGTTCTTTGATTTATTTGATTCTTACCCGAGGGCCTGATCGGGTTGCGTGGTTTGTTCAAAGGAGGCGTGACGGAGCCATGGGGCGTCTGCAAGTTCGAATAACCCTCCGCACCGCAATACCGGCAGCGTCACTCTATTGTCGCTTCTCGAAGTGCTGATAGTCTTTGACGCTTTTCCAGTTGCCTCCCCAGATGAAGCCGTGACTTATAAACAGCGAGTGACATATGTCGCCGGGGACGATTTTATACGGGTAACTGCCTGTGCGGTCGGCGTACGGTGCGGCGCATGACGGTTCCACGACGGTGACACCGTTGCGTTGCCTTACGTAAGGGTTATACCCGGGGTTGATGTCGACGGCAAGACCTTCGCTGTGGTTGGAGAGCTTAGAGGTGCCCGATATATATCTGAAATTGAACGATGACGAATTATTGGCCTGCATGGAGCGCTCGTCGTCGGCGTCATATTCGTCTATGAGCACCATGCGTTCTATGGGGTAACCGTGCTCGAAAAGCGTTTTGAGTATTGTGACCACATCGTCGCTTATGCTCTTGTGGCATATCATCTCGCCTATCAGTATGCGGTTGTCGGCATCGACATGCAATGCCCTGACATACCTCAGGTCGGATATAGGGACGGTGCAGTCGGCCTTGTACGACCTGCCGTATATTCTGCCGAAAACAATGCTGTCTATAGCACTATGACCGAAGCAGTTATCTATGCCGAACATCTCGATGTCCCTTGTCGAGACAACATCGCCGGCACACCACTGTTTCAAACTCTCCACACCCTGACATCCATGTTGAGCCACCGCCGAGTGTGCCGACAACACAAGCAACATCATCACCACCAATCTTCTCATCCTGATATTTTTACCGCAAAGGTAACCATTACAAGCAAACATGCCAACACCAATATAGGCACTGCCGTACATTTTGTCGGCACTGCTGTTTTTGCGGGAACTGCCGTTTTGATTTGCGGGAACTGCCTCCGGCGGCCCTTTCGGGGGAGGGGTCACGGAGGGGTCTCGGCCCCCTTTTGATATTTTTGAGAGTAAAGACTAATAGGATAATGTCATAAATGTGTTTCGACATTCGTCTTACACATTTATGACATATCTGTTTTCGGCCATGGGGCTTTGTGCCTGAATGATATTCAATATGGGCCATGGCTCTCGCGGAAAGGGCGCAGAGACAGAGCAGGCAGACAGAAACGGAAGCAGTGCGGCAAAACATCGGCGGGCGTTTCTCATGCTGCGGTCGGCCACATGGGGCGCGGATTCGGGGTCAGTGCGCGGGGAACGTGCCTTTTGCGTGAGGGAGAGCGGAACGGGGACTGCGGAGGGCAAGGCTGAGAAGTAATTTGCGGGGTGAGCGGGATTGAGTCACTGCGATATATATTGCTGTGTGGTGTGCGGCCCTCCGTTGGGGGAGGCTCCGGGCCGCTCGGGACTCGTGGCCTCGCCCCGTTCACAAAGAAAAGGCTTACGGCATACTTCGTAATGCCGGGAATAAGGAATGTGTGCGGTTTTTGTTCCTTAGAACACTCTGCCACTTTTGTTTGCCGCTCTGTCTTCCGCACCCTTTCCGAGAAGCGGTCATGCCCATGTTTGATGTCATTCATGTATAAAGTCCAAGGGCCGAAAAACGAATATCTCATAAAGATTCGCACGTCCCAAGA
>CAMRVW010000197.1 GCA_947054185.1 uncultured Rikenellaceae bacterium
GCTTACTCCACACTTCGTGTGTCGGATATAAGGAATTGTTGTGCGGTTTTCGTTTCACTCAGACCGCTGTGGCCGGCGCAAGCACCTCCACTAATTCACTGCACTATAATAGCCAAGGAGGGTTACGGGCCACCGTGAGGTGCGGGCTCGTTCCTCGGGCACCCTGCCATTCCGAAAACATCTCCCCAAAACCTGCCATCAATCGCCCTCGCGGGGTTATTGCTCGCAGTCCTGAAAAAAATAGCAGGCCCTCGCAAAAACGATGCAAGAGCCTGCGTATCTATATGTTACTGATTTGGAAACGGTCTGTTACCATCCGAGAATATAGGCGAACATCAGAGGTGCGACAATGGTTGCGTCTGATTCGACTATAAATTTGGGGGTGTCCACATCGAGCTTACCCCATGTTATCTTCTCGTTGGGCACCGCTCCCGAATATGAGCCGTAAGATGTCGTCGAGTCTGATATCTGGCAGAAGTATGCCCAGAAAGGCACTCCTTCCCATTCGAGGTCTTGATACATCATGGGCACAACGCAAATGGGGAAGTCGCCCGATATGCCGCCGCCTATCTGGAAGAAGCCGACGCCCTTGCCGCCCGAGTTGGCACGATACCACTCGGTGAGGAATATCATGGTCTCGATGCCGCCCTTTATGGTTGAAGCCTTAAGCTCGCCTTTGATGACGTAAGAGGTGAAGATGTTACCCATGGTGCTGTCTTCCCAGCCCGGCACTATGATGGGGATGTTTTTCTCGCATGCCGCCAGCATCCAGCTGTTTTTGGGGTCTATCTCGTAATACTGCTCCAGTTCGCCGCTTCTTATCAGCTGATACATGAACTCATAGGGCAGGTAACGTTCGCCTTTGGCGTCGGCAGCTTTCCATATCTTCGATATGTGGCCCTGCAAACGGCGGAATGCCTCCTCCTCGGGTATGCAGGTGTCGGTAACGCGGTTCATGTGGTTGTCGAGCAGGTCGCGTTCTTGCTCGGGGGTGAGGTCGCGATAGTGGGGCACACGTTTGTAATGAGAGTGAGCCACAAGGTTCATCAGGTCTTCTTCAAGGTTGGCACCGGTGCAACAGATTATCTGCACTTTGTCCTGACGAATCATCTCGGCCAAAGAGATGCCGAGCTCGGCGGTACTCATGGCGCCGCCCATTGTAATCATCATTTTGCCGCCCTCTGCCAGGTGCTTGTCGTAAGCCACGGCAGCGTCCACGAGCGATGCTGCGTTAAAATGGCGATAGTGGTGTGTGATAAACTGAGAGATAGGACCTCTGTTCATTTCTGTAAATTTTATTTTGGAAGTTAAAATGATTGTTTCCGATACGGTTCCATAAGAGCTGTTTCGCTTGCAAAGGTATCTTTTTTTGTCGGATAATAAAATTATTCACACAAAAATCGTATCTTGTAAGCGTTTTGTTTTAACATAGTAACAATATATCATGCGATACGATTTTGACGAGCGAATAGACCGCACCGGCAGCAACTGCGAGAAGTACGACAACCTCAAAGAGGTGTTCGGACGCGACGACATAATACCCCTATGGGTTGCCGACACCGACTTCCGTACTCCCGATTTTATCATGAACGCCATACGCGAACGGGCCTCGCACCCCGTGTTGGGTTACTCTTTCAGATGCAACTATTACAACGATTCGATACGGAGTTGGCTGTGGCGACGTAACGGCTGGGCTGTCGACAACGAGTGGTTGGATTTCTGTCCGGGTGTGATATGCGGTGTCTATTACGGCATATCGTCTTTGACCTCAGAGGGCGACGGCATATTGATACAACCGCCTGTCTATCCGCCTTTTGCCCGTGTCATAGGGGCATGCGGCAGACGTGTCGTCACAAATCCTCTTCGTTTGGAGTCCGGCGGTTGGAGTGTCGATTTCGACGATTTGGCCCGCAAACTGCCGCAGGTCAAAGCGTTGGTGTTGTGCAACCCGCATAATCCCACTGGCAAGGTGTTCACCCGTGCGGAGCTGGAGACCATCGGACGTATGTGTCTGGAGCACGGCGTGGCCATCATATCAGACGAGATACATTCCGATCTTATCATGTCCGGGCATCGTCATATTCACATCGCGTCACTATCAGACGACTTGGCCGCCAACACATATACCTTTATCTCTCCAAGCAAGACATTTAACATGGCGGGTCTCTCGACGGCCGTGGCTGTCATTCCCTCTGCCAGGCATCGTCAGTCATACATCGCCGGTGCCGAGCGCATCCACGTAAGTCAAGGCAACATATTCGGTGCAGTGGCCCTTCGCGCCGCATACAACAACGGGGACGAATGGCTCGACAAGTTACGTCTTTACATAGAGGGCAACATCGACTATGTGATAGCGCGTCTTTCCGGCACCATGCCCCAAATAAAGTGCATAAAGCCTCAGGGCACTTATCTTATGTGGCTCGATTGTCGCGGCATGGGGCTCTCTCACGATGAGCTGGTCGATTTCTTCGTCAACAAGGCTCGATTGGGACTTAACTCCGGATTGGATTACGGCCGGGAGGGTCGACTGTTCATGCGTATGAATGTGGGGTGTCCGCGTCAGACCCTCGTCGAGGCGTTAGACCGACTCCAAGAGGCGATGGCACGGCGGTAAACGGTTGTCGTTATTGTTTTGCCGGCACTGTTGTTTTTGCGGAAACTGCCGTTTATGGTTTGACAGAACTGCCTCCGGCGGCCCTTCCGGGGGAGGGGTCACGGACCCCGTTTTGAGATATTGAGGAACAAACTAAGGATAAAGTACAGATATGTCATAAATGTGTTTCGACATTCGTCTTA
>CAMRVW010000198.1 GCA_947054185.1 uncultured Rikenellaceae bacterium
GGCCTCCGCGGGGGATTTCCTGCCCACCGCGAGGTGCGGCCCGTTGCGGCCTCATACTTCGGCCGCCATGTCGGTGCAAAAAACTGCCGCCCTCAAAAACTGCGGTACAAGAGCCTGCGGAGCACAAGCCATGTGAACTCCAAAGTTTGCTGGGGCAAAAGCCACCCCGGGAATTTCCTGTCCACCGCGATATACAACGGGACGCGTACACCCGTTTTGGTTGATTAGATGTAAGAGTAAAATATCGCAGTGCGAGGCGTCAGCTCTTGCGCGGCTTAATGTAAACACCTGCTTGGCTTAGATTCTCGTTTGGAGTTTCCCGCTGTCGGTTACCGCAACAATACGTCCGGTACGTTGAACAACGCGGGTCAGAACGGAAACTATTGGTCGTCAGTTGCGAACAGTTCTAACAACGCGTACGATCTGAACTTCAATAGCAGTAATGTGAATCCGCAGGATAACTGGAATAAGCAGAACGGTCTTAGCGTGCGTTGTGTCCGCCAAGAATTTACGACCCTGATTTTTTATTTTTGAAAAGATCGTTTTGCCGCGCCAGACACCCCGGCGCGGCAATTTGTTTTTTTGTGGGCCGACCTGCGGTCGGCCTCATGGGGCGCGGATTCGAGGTCATGTGCGTACTGAGTGAGATTTTAGCGTGAGGGAGAGCGGAACGGAGCCTGCGGAGGGCAAGGTGGGGAGGTAATGGGTGGTGGGGAGGTAATGGGTGGTGGGGAGGTGTTTTAGTCACTGCGTTTATAGCTCTGCGGAGTGCGGCCCTCCGTTGGCGGAGGCTTCGGGCCGCTCGGGCTTGCGTGACCTCAGCCCGTTCATAAGGAATTTGTGTGCGGTGTTCGTTTCACTCAGACCGCGGTGTGGGCCGACCGCAGGTCGGCCGCAACGGTGTGGAGTTCAAGGGCGTGATGAAGGTCGGGCGCGATGTGTAAGAGAGATGGGCGGCACCTTGGGTTGGCCGAGGTACCGTGACTTTGGCGTGAATGAGCCACGGGCCGAGCCTGGGAGGCAAGGCATGAAAAAGATGCGCTTCACCATCCTCCCCAAGTCACTGCACCATATACTGCTCTGCGGGGTTACGGGCCTCCGATGGGGGTCGGCCCGTTGCGGCTTCATACTTCAGCCGCCCTGCCGGCACAAAAAACTGCCGAAAAAACTGCCGCAACCTCCCTGTGGTCTAACCCCTGTCACGCTCATAAGTCTCCACCTCATGAAACCAACCTTGAAATCGCAAAGTCTTCAGGCAAACTCCTTGAATTGAACACAAAAAAAGAGGCCTGCACCAAACAAGCCTCCGTTTTTGAACTTAAAACAGTGTCTCGACAAAGTCGAGTACCTCACGCGGGTCGGGGTTGATACCGAATACCTTTGACGGTTTGAGGTGGTGAAGTCGTTTGCCCTCTTTCATTCTCTTTTCGCCGCCGCCGGTGATGTTGAGCATCACTATGGCCTCTTTGTCTATCGCGTGGCACGATTTTATCAGCGATGCCGTGGCCACTGCCGAGGCGGGATGTATGTCTATGCCTTCGAGTCGCTCGAACAGACGGGCCGCCTCGGCAGCCTCTTCATTGGTGACGTCTATAATGTCGCCGCCACTCCATTTGAGACAGTCGAACAGTCCGCCGGGTATGGCATACGGGGGACGTCTGTTAGAGAGCACCTTGGCATCTATGACTTCGACTTGCCGACGTGCCAGATCGTCATCTAACGGCAACAGCTCGCGCGAGTCGGCCCTCCATGCCTCGAACATGGGCAGGAACGGGGCGTTCTGCGACAGCATGAGCTTGATGCGCGTGTTGCCGAAACGTCCGTCTTCAAGCAGACGCATGTTGGCCTCGACGGCCGCTATGGCGCCGGTGCCGCTGCCTATGGCCTGGAAGTAATAGTCGGGTATGGCTCCTATGGTGTGGGCTGCCGACAACATGGTGGTGGCCATGCCGTCGCGGCGGGCTATGTTCTTGGCGCCGCCTTCGGCTATGAATCTGCTGCTTGTGACGGCTATGTTGCTCAGGTGTATGGCGTCGAAATAGTCAGAGCCGTGACATGAGGCTATAAGTTTGACACAGTCGTCAAGCTCCTCATCAAACCATAAGGCGTCGAGGTTGTCTTCGGGAACGCATAACAAGAGCGGTATCTTGTTGAGAGAGCACACCTTGGCAAATGCGCGCGCCGTGTTGCCGGCCGAGGCGACGACCAATATGCGGTTGAAATCCTCGCCCATGCGTCCGCATACACTGAAAGCCTCCGTCTCTTTGAACGAGCATGTGGTCATGTGAGCGCCGCGCTCGGGAAACCATCCGTTGAATGTGATATATAGGTTTTTGAGACCCAGCTCGGCGGCCAGTGCCTCGCTGCGGTATGTCACGGGAGAGGCCGAACCCTCTAATGTGCGTTTGATGGGCAGCCAGTCGGCAAAGCGATAAATGCCCTCCTCACAGGGACCGACGGTTATCTGTTTTTTTGCGTAATCGGCCCTTATGAGCGAGGCCCCGTCGGCTTGGGGATCGTCGAGAAGCCAGCCTGTGTCGTCGAATGTGCGGTTGGTGGATATGTTCCTTAATTTATAGATTGTCATGGTGTTAATGTTTTTTAAAGTGTCTGTGGCACATCGCAAAGGTAAAAAAATAAGACTAACGATTAAGTGGAGGCTTTTAAAATAGGTGTT
>CAMRVW010000199.1 GCA_947054185.1 uncultured Rikenellaceae bacterium
GCCCATATACACTATCTTCTTATGGCTCACTGTCATATCGTTTTTATTTAATATGTCACGGAAAAATAACTTACAAATATAGTTCAATTTACGATAACTTCATCTATCTTTGCATACTCTTTAAGGCAAGAGGGTCTCATCGCCGGTGCGCTTTGTCGTGCCGGAGGAAAGTCCGGGCAACACAGAGCACCGTGCTTCTTAATATGGAAGATCTTCGCAAGGGGATAGTTAACATAACAGAAAATAACCGCCGCTTTTGCGGTAAGGGTGAAAAGGCGGGGTAAGAGCCCACCGCCCGGATAGTGATATCTCGGGGCAGTATGTCTGACGGGTTGCAAGACCATGTATACCGACGCTTGAGGGTTGCTCGCCCGATGTCGGAGGGTGGGTTGCTTGAGCGGCAGGGTGACCTGTCGTCGAGATAAATGATGAGAGTTCCCCGTGAACACAGAACCCGGCTTATACCTTTTGCCTTTATCGTGCCACCTCTTTTAGGGGTGGCTTTTTATTTGCCGAAAACGGATGGGCCATGATGCCATCCCCTCCGAGAGGCTCATTATGCGGCCATCATGCCGTGCGGCAAAATGTTGCTTAAGACTCTTTCAACGGATTCTTTGCTCTGAATAAGAACAATATAGCCACGCTGCAAGTGGCCATGGCACTGAATATCAGCGACTGCGTATATTCAAAACGCATTCCTCCCGCACCCGATATATATGAAAATATGACGAAGGTCATAAACAAGGCAGGCAGCAGGGCATAGATATAATCGCGCTTGTGATGTCTCATATATCCGCACACCATCCACAGAGCCATGGCGGCGAGTATAAGGTTTACCCACGCCATATAACGCCACATCACATCGAAGTCTATAGAGGTCATTATAAAGGCTATCATGAAGAGGGGTATGCTGATAGAGACGCGCTTGAGGACGCTTCGTTGTTCTATTTTGAAGAAGTCGGCCACCGTGAGACGCGCCATCCTGAATGCTGTGTCGCCGCTGGTGACGGTGGCGGCTATTATGCCTATGATCACTATTATGCCGCCCACAGGACCAAGCCCTTTGGTGCATATTGTGCCCACCACATCGGGTGCGGAGCCGTTACATTCCGACAGCACGACCCCCAACTGTTTCACCCCTCCGAAAAAGCACATGCCCACGGCCGTCCACACCAGTGTTATGATGCTCTCGGCTATCATGGCCCCGAAATATACCGGTCTGGCCTCACGCTCAGAGCGTATGCAACGGGCCATTATGGGCGACTGGGTGGCATGGAAACCCGAGACTGCACCGCAGGTTATGGTCACGAACAACATGGGCAATAACGGCATCTTGTCCTTGAGATAGTGCATGTTTCCTATAGACGAAAGGCTCGTTATCTCGACCATCTGATAGTCTCCCACAAACATGGAAACCACCAAAACCAGGGTCATGCCTATAAGGAGTATCCCGAAGAATGGGTACAACCTGCCTATGATCTTGTCTATCGGCAAAATGGTCGCCAAAACATAATATAGCACTATTATGGCTATCCAATAGCTTTTGTCGACTATTGTCCAGTTAGAGAGCAACACCGCAGGGCTATCGGTAAAAACCGCACTGACAATGAGAAGCAACAGCATTGTCATCACCCCGGTAAATATACGTGCGCGCGGACCGAGATATTTGCCCACCAACTCGGGAAAGCCGCGTCCGCCGTTGTGCATGGATATGGCGCCGACGGCAAAGTCTTGCAATGCGCCCATGAAAATGCCGCCCAATGTTACCCACAAAAGGGCGACAGGGCCGAAAGCGGCTCCGAGCAAGGCCCCGAAAATGGGCGAAAGACCGGCAATGTTGAGTAATTGTATCAGAAAAGTACGTCCGAGCGAAAGAGGTATGTAATCGACCCCGTCATAATACTTATCGGAAGGAACTCTTGCGCTGAAATTGATATCGAGCTTACGTTCTAAAAAACGCCCGTATGTGAAGTATGACAATAACAACACCGATACACATATCAAGAATGTTACCATTGTATGTGGATTTTGCAGTTAGTGAAGCAAATATAATGATTTTTATACTAAAAACCAGTATTAAATCTCATGTTATTCGGCATTAATTTTGCATACAGTGTAAAATGCGCTGATTGTCAGTTGTTTGTGTGCGGAAAATCTTTCCTTTTTGTGCGATTTTGTTACACTTGAATCACGAGTTGGAGCTTGGCACGTGGGCACTTTGATTTTGTTGATGGTCGGTGATGCCGATGGTGTGGAGACGGATATTGTACGACAGTGACGCGGCTGGTGGCAGCATCGGCGTGGAAGGTCCAGGACATGATGATGGTCGGGCGTTAGAGGTGAGAAAGGCGGGCTGGCAGTTTGGGTTGCGCGGAGAACGTGCCTTTGGCGTGACGGAGAGCGGGACGGAGACTGCGGGGGGCGCAAAGGTGTGGCGATAATGGGTGGATGGGGTGATTAGGCGGGCGGCGAGGTCTTGGGATGCTCTGCGGAGTGCGGCCCTCCGTTGGGGGAATTTCCTGCCCACCGCTAGGTGC